>JAUXBV010000343.1 GCA_030619215.1 Fibrobacterota bacterium
AAAGTCATCAGCTATTATCTCCCCCTTACCCCAGATGGTTATGCTTCCGGAATCCTGATCATAGTGTGTGTGTCCCTTACCGGCTACCATGTACAGCATGTTTTCATACTTTTGATTATAATGGTTCCGTAGAATCACTCCGGATTCCTTGTAGAGCTTACTCTTATAATCCGGTGTTATAGGTTGAATCCCATTGCGCATGAACAGTTCACGGTATCCGGCAAAAGACGGACTGAAATCACCAACTGCTTGAACCTGCCTGTCCCCATGCTCAAGCTGCATCCATTTCATTTCAGAAGCAAAAACAGGGTCTCTTTCCTGCCACATGGCTGCCATAATAGCGAAAAAACCGGGCACAACCTCAAACTTCGGAACATGACCAACTGGTGGAAAATGACGCCAGTCTAAAATCCTGGAGTCTCTGGGAGTACTGACTTCCGCGAGCCATCTTCCCATTTCTTTAAAAACAGGATTATAAACAGCCTCTGTATCTACACCTTCCATATATGAACGATAAAAAGCTCCAAGTATCATGTCTAAGGTGACCATCGTATAATGAAAAGATTCCGTATTGATACCCGTCCACTCTCCATTTTTATCAGTCCATTTGTCAACAAATGTACTTTTAAAATCATTGATACTTTTTTGCATCCATACACGTTTTTTTGGATGTCCAGGCAACACACTTGCTATCGCAGCCCGTACGCCGTACACACAGGCGGTCATATTCGGGAAGCCGGCATATCCTCTTGCAGGGGATGAAAAGGCCTGGCTGTTAAAAACATATCCCAAAAAAGCAAGCTGTGCGTTTAATCGTTTTTTATCGCGATCTTTCCATAGAGGACTGTCGTACACCAACCCGAGCATATTGCAGACTGTAATGAATATACGATAGTGATGGGGTGCAATTCCGACCGTTATAGTTCCACTTTCAAGCCTGGAAAGCATATCAAAAGTTTTTTTAACTTCATCAATTGAGGCCTTAATCAATTTTTTTTCAAGTTCCGGGTCTCTGGTTACCAGCACATAGGGAACATATTTTTCCAATCTAGACAGAGAGAAAGGATTCTTTCTTAACCGCTGTAGTTCCTGGTGATCAACAGTAAATTGACTTTTCAGTTGATTAAGCTGCTTGTTGGGTAAATATCCCTTTCCCAAAAGCTTTTTATTATCCCAGGACAGCGTATAATCTTTAATTCTGTTCAAAGGGAAATCGCTGTGTTTCATTTGGGAGACCTGGGCCAGAGTAGGAATCCGGTTTTTCTCTTTGTAATTTTTTAAATCTACAGCTCCAGCCACACTGCCGATCAGATATTCACGTTCCCCGTGTTTAAGATCAAAAGCAAGGGCAACATCACCGTTGTCCCGTTTACCAAGAGAAGCGAAGACTCGAGCTCTTTTATAATCGGCAATCTCAGGATTCACCCATTTCTCGGGGGAAGACGAGGCCAAAAAAAACGTATCATTCCAGTCCGCATCCACCAGGCTGAAACTAGTTGTGCGGGTAGGCTTACCACCCCAATGCAACCAGGGTTCAAATAGTAAAAGATCACTCTGCTTATCTTTCAGTACCTGCCGAATATACGTACCATACTCATATTTGACTTTGTTAAGCGGCTGACGTGATGATGACCTGGAAAGCACGTAGGCTGCGGGAAAGTTATCATTGAATATAAAACGGAATTCTCTTTTCTTATTGCAACTGAATGTTTCATGAACCTTAATGGCGGGATCAAACGCCTGTAATGAAAATGAAATATTCCATGTATCGTTGTTACTGAACTGAATGGCACACGATATCTGAACTATGACCGGACCCTGTTCAGTGATAGTCAATTCATAATTAACTATACTTTGTTCACCAAGAAACTCTGTTTTACCGACCCAACTTCCTGATGCCAGTTTCCATGCTAAAAGTGGTGTGTTTCGACCAGTTAAGTTACGCGCTATACGGATACCAGCCCTGGAGTTGGAAATCTCGACATATTCTGCTGTTTGTTTGATTGCAAGATCAGTGGGTAGGGAGGGCGGGGTATTGACAAAAGAATAACTGTTTGTGCTGAACGATTGCAGATCAGCCAGGAAACGAATTAAACCTAGTTGCTCATCAACTTGAAATAATGTTTCTTTGCCGGAAGCATCAACAAGTTTTTTTCCTGTTATTTCCCTGTAATGAGCTTGGTCCAACGTATATTCGACTGATTCGTTTGACCATGATCGCCCTAAATAGTCAGTTAGGTTAAATACAGGAGTTTCAGCATTTGTTGGGAAAGTAATTGTAATATTAAGAATAAGCGAGAGAAGTACTACCTTGACAACCGTTACTAATGTATATGTCTTTCGGTAAGGATCATTGCAGGTTTTCCCCATGCCGCTATATTTTCCAACGTAAAATACGTTTAGCCCCCCAGTAAAATATAAATATAAATACCAAAGACTTAACTGCATGGTTAAAGACAACGATCAGCTCTGTTTCTGCCTTCACGACCTGAAGAAATATTAAAGGCGTCCAGAGAAACAATGATGGATTGCGGACAGAATTGTCCATAATAAACTTAATAATCAAGCTAATAAATGCACCCCAGGCAATCATAAACAATGCTCCGAAAACATTACCAAAATTAACATATGCCTCTCCTGGAATACTAATACCCATTGATGTATGTTTCCCGATATATGTTCCTGTATATTTTATAAAATTATCACGCACGTGTACAATTTTCTTATCAAACAAGAACCTTGGTACTAAAGCGGCAACCAGGGCATCTATAATCGTCTTGCCCTTTGCAAATTCAACCCTCCTGGGGACCTCGGAAAGAACAGCACTGATAATCCAGCCCTGATTCAGGCGAACATTAAGATTGCTTACGCGTTTATTAAGTGTAATCTTCTGGTCTGAAGTGGGTAGTCCTGCAATCATACGAGAAAACAATCCAATCTTTATGCCACTGTAACCACCGACTTCCTTGCGGTAGTCAGCCTTGATGGACTGAATGGAAATAATAGCGACCATTCCAAAAATCAACGCCAGGTATTTCGTCATTCTCTTGAGTTTATACTCAATACATAAATAAGAAAAAATAAAAGCTGACCAGAGAATAAAATTATGAAAAAAACCAGCTTCCAAAGCGCCAGCCAGAGTCAATGACATAATGAAAAACAAAATTAACCAACGGTTTCTGTCTCGCACCATCAGCAAATATAAAGCACCTATATATTTTAGCTGGATAAAGAAATAAAGTATGAAACTTAATGAAAAAGGCACATATGGAGAAACAATACCGGAAAGCAAGCTGATAATAATTAGGTAATAGACATGATTTTTGGAGACATGAAGAGAATGACGGAAGTTGTTTAATATATAAATAAAACTATATCTACTACGAAAAAGATACATGCCGGCAATAAAAGAAATCATCGCAGGAACAATAAATCCCATATATCTTTCTTCACTAACATACATAAAATACTTATAATGAATGCTGCCAAGTTTATAGTCAATATATGGTCCCAAAATCCATTGCAATGAAGCAATCAATACAATCATTTCCTTGATTGCAATTTTGTTTCCGAGTGACTCTACATACTGGATAAAGGTGAAGGCAACGACTCCTAATCCGATTGCAGTGACCGGATATTCAAATAACAGAAGGATAATAATGACCAACCCCGAAATAATGATGGAATATCTCGATAGACCTGTAAAAATGTGACCCATACGTTTTCTGGGAGAATGACGAACTGCAGAAGGGAATTTATTCAACGACATGTATTTTTAGATGCTGTGATTGTTTCTTCCAAAATCAGATCAATGGTATCATAGGCAGTTAAATTATAATCCCAACCCAGCCGCTCTCGAGCAAGAGAATTAGCCCCGTATATATCATCAATGTCATTCGGTCTGAACAGACTTTGGTCAATTTTTAATCGTTCTGGTGAGATATCAAGTTTACGGAATATATGATTAACTAAATCAAGTAAAGAAACAGATTGCCCGGAACAAATTAAAAAATCATATGGCTGTTCCTGTTGCAGCATTCTCCACATTGCATCAACATATTTTGGTGCATATCCGAAATCACGCTTCACTTGAAGATTGCCAAAAATAATGATCTCCCTTTTTCCAGACACGATCTCCAGGGATTCACGCACCAACTTCTTGGTAAAGAAATTATCTCTACGTAAGATTGATTCATGATTAAATAATACACCGGAAACAGCAAACAAATCATATGAGTTCCGGTAGCAGCTAATTGTTTCATGTGCAGCCACCTTTGAAACGGCATAAGGACTAACAGGCTGAAATAGTGTTCCTTCACTTATCGGCAATTTATTCACGCTACCATACATCTCACTGCTTGAAGCATGGTAGACACGGACGTATCTTGCTACTGTTCTAACAGACTCAAGAATGTTGATAACGGGTATAGTATTTACATGCATGGTCTCCACTGGTGACCGGAACGACTCAGACACACTGCTTTGAGAGGCAAGATGATAAATTTCACCTGCATTGGATTTAACAAGCATTTTTTTGACATCGTCAAGAGAATGAAGGTCACAATATTCCAGAACAACCTTATTCTGAATGCCAAGGTACTCCAGTCCTGCCAAACTGGAGTTACGATCTGGGTGTAATAAACCAATCACCCGGTACCCTTTCTGCAAAAGCAATTTGCTGAGATAGCAACCATCATTGCCTGCATCCGCCCTCTCATTATATAAGCCGCTAAAAAAGTCA
>JAUXBV010000355.1 GCA_030619215.1 Fibrobacterota bacterium
CTATTAAAATATTCCGTACCGACCCTCCTGATTCACTGGATTCAGTGACGGTGTATGAGGATACTATTACCGTCAATGGTCGTATTGACAGTATAACAAATAATACTGCTTTTTACTACCTTTTTATGTCAGTTAACGGTTATATGCCTAATATCATGGATATTATCACAAAAACAAATAACACCTGGCAAAGGGGAAGCAAACTTTCGGTTTCATGGAACAGGGTCGTTTTTTATCTATTCAATACGATGGATACAGGGTCTATCCCGCTTGACTCCAATGTTCTTATGGTCAATTATATTGATACAACCTCATCCGGACCAACAATTGTATCTATAAAAGGCAATGGGGCTGATTTGCAGGATGGCAGTATTGTCGACGAAGATACCTTGACCATTTCCATTACCGTTAAAAAATTGAACTCGGGAATAAAAGAGGTGTCGATTAACAGTAATTCGGCAGATCCCGTAAACGATTCTGTTTACGAGGGAGAGGTCGCGCTCCTGCACACTCAAGCCGGTAATACCATTGAGATAGTGGTGGAGGATTCAGCCGGAAAAACCGGAAGGGATACCCTTACTATCTATTATAACAATGCACCTGTTTTTACAAAGATCCCTTCTTTTGATAATGTTTTTGCAGGAGTATCGTTTAGAGATACTGTATCAGTCGATGACGATGACGGGGATGATGTAGCTATCACCGCAGAATTGCATCTTAACAGCGGTGACACCACAATTGCCGTAGACCCCGGCGGTGTTTTTTCCTGGACACCGGCAATTGAAGATACTACAGGCTCTGCGGATATAACATTTACTATCGATGATGGCTATGAACAAAAAGACACAACGGTTACATTTAAAGTATTAAGCAGTGGTAACACCCTTTTCTTTTTAATAACAGAGGATGATTTCCAGGACACAATTGATTTTAGTGAAGATACCCTCAAAGTAAATCTTTCTACGGGTGGAATATGCACCGGAATACGATATTTTTCTATAATTATGGATAATACGGATACCCTCTGGGGGCCGGGTGAAACGGACTCCGGTTTTTCGTGGGTTCCCACAAGTAATGATACCGGGCTTCACAACCTTGAAGTTGTGGTAACAGCGGAAGACAGCCTTCATGATACCTTAAACCCCACTGTATATGTTCGGCCGATAGAGGTATATTACGATTCCGTCTCATCCGAAGCGGCAGAAGGCACAACGTACCATAGTTTTACTGTGTCAATTTCAAAAACGCATCCTGATACGGGTATGGTCGTCTTTGGGGCGGACATTGCCCAGTCTTCAGCTGATTCAAGTGATTTTACCATATGGACAACGCCTGATACTTTAAAGTTTTTTGATGATATTACACAGAGGGAAATTCTTATAAGAGTTATCGACGATTATGTCGATGAGGGAGATGAAACACTTGTTTTTGAGCTGAAGGATCCCGCAGGAGGTCTGGTTATTGGTAAGAATCCGGAACACACTATAACGATTAAAGACAGTTTTTAAATTTACACTTCGCATATATACGGTACTTGAAACGCTCCGTTACACTACACACAACATCACATCCGTTCCGCTCGGATAATAATAATTGATGTTTGTAAAGAAGTAAAACAAGCTGCTATGTTACCAAAAATAATTAACACAGAGGAAAACCTTCATAGATTAATTGACCTTGCCTTAAATAAAGAGAGTGTTGCCGTAGATACCGAGTTTGTCTGGGAGCGCACCTATTATCCTAAACTCGGTATTGTTCAGATAGGCTTTTCTAATAGCGAATGTTTTCTGATTGATGCTGTTGTGCTTAAGGATATTTCTCCGCTTGGTAACCTTTTATCCGATCCTGACGTGACGAAGATCCTTCACGATGCACATCAGGATCTGGCAATTCTACGAAAAGCGACAGGATCGTTTCCGAAGAATATCTTCGATACTCAATATGCTGCGGGTTTTATCGGGGATAGTATATCAATTTCTTTAAGGCAGCTGGTGCATCTCCTTATAGGGGTTAACTTATCAAAAACGGAGACCCGCACCAACTGGCTGAGGCGCCCTCTTTCAGGGCGCCAGGTTGATTACGCCCTGAACGATGTACGCTATCTACCTTCAGTGATGCAAAAAACATTGTCCCGTGTGCGTAACAATGGCATTGAGTCGTGGCTGCTTGAAGATTTGAAAGACCTTGACAATCCGGACTTGTATAGAGAGCGGGATACATTTATTCAGATCAGAAGAATAAAAGGGACTAAAAGGTTTACCCCGCGGGAAATGGCTGTCCTGTTTGAGCTGGTAGACTGGCGGGAGAGGGAAGCACGTTCTCGGGATCGCCCGCGGGAGCACATCGTTACAGAAAGGACCCTTACCAGCATTACACGCAATAAACCTAAAAACATTGCAGCGTTAAGGCCCACGAAAGATTTCCCGGACAGAAAGATTCATGAATATGGGGAAGAGATGGTAAATGCCGTTAATAGAGGTTTGTCAATTCCTCCTCTCAGATATCATAGGCACAGGAGGCGCATAATGGATGATAATACTTTGAGTGCGCGGGTAGACTTTGCAACGGCCTATATCAATGGGATGTGTATAAAACGGAGGATTAACCCCGCCACTATCGGCAGTCGTGCGGAAATTACCGAATTTGTCAGGGATTGCTCTTCAAAATTGTATGAGACCCATAAGCTCCTGCGTGGGTGGAGGAAAACCTTTATTGGTGATAAATTGAAAAAGCTTCTTGCAGGTCAGCATGCAATCTGGTTAGATCCCTCTACAGGCCTCCCGCAGATCACCTCTGCTCCGGTCAAATAATAAAAAAGAGAAAACAAACAAACAATTAATCTCCAAATTCTCTATAGTCTTCCCTTACCGGATGGAAAACGTCAATAATGTAGCATTTGGTAATTGCTTTACCGAAATGAGGGGTGTTGGGTTCTATAATAGCGGCTGAGCCCAACTTCATGTGCTCGCTTTTATCACCGATAGTCAATTCGAAGGTTCCGTTTATAATGTGTGAGACCTGTTCATGGGGGTGGGAATGTTTCGGCATCTCTGCACCTTCTTCAAAAATCCAGTGTGCAAAGGTCATATTATCAGTATGGAAGAAACGGGCATTAACTCCTGGTAGAAGATTAAGTTCTTTGAGTTTATCTATTTTGAAGAAACCCATCTGTTAGTATAGGGTTGAGATTTTACGAAACTCTGACACGGATATAGTCAGCCAGTTCGTACAGTATTTTTCCTTTATTGCCAAGGAAACCGATGTCGGCATGCGCCTTGTCAATCAGCTCTTTCGCATATTTTTTTGACTCTTCAATACCATATACTGCAGGAAAGGTTGCCTTCCCCTTTGCCCTGTCACTGCCGGCGTCTTTGCCGAGTGTTTCGGTAGTACTTTCTTCATCGAGAATGTCATCGACAACCTGAAAAGCAAGGCCTATGTGATTGCCGTAGGATGAGAGCTTTTTTATGTCGTCAGGAGAGGCATTTGCGAGCAGCGCGCCCGTAGTAACCGAAGCACGGATAAGTGCCGCTGTTTTGTTGTTATGAATATATTCCACGGTGGATTTGTCAACATTTTTACCTTCCGATTCAATGTCAACCACCTGTCCGCCAATCATGCCACCGGTGCCAAGTGCTTGTGATATCTCCTGGATAATATCGATACGGTTGGTTTTTGCCAGTATTTCAAATGCATGAATACACAAGGCGTCGCCGCCGAGTACTGCCAGGGCTTCATTGAATGCTTTATGTGCAGTGGGTTTGCCGCGCCGGAAATCATCGTCATCCATGCAGGGGAGGTCGTCATGAATAAGGGAGAAGGTATGGAGCATCTCTATTGCGGCTCCTGCACAGGCGGCATTTTGATTCCCGAAAGTATCGCCGCATGCCTCGTTAGCCGCTAAAAGAAGGCAGGGCCGGATTCTTTTACCGCCGGCAAAAGTTGTGTAGCGCATGAGTTTATGAATAGATTCGGGATAGACACCCCCGGCAGGAAGAAGATCTTCTAAGGTGTTATCAATGAGCTCTGATACACGTAGCATGTATTCTTTTAAATCATTCATCAAGATCATCTCCGTCAATAAATGAATCCAGGGTTATGCCGAGTGTTTTTTCTACAAATGTGCCATCTTCGCCTTTTAGCAGTTCTTTCAGTTTTCCCTCCGCACTGCGAAGGTGGTTATCGCAGATGCGCATCAGCTTTACACCTTTTTCGAAATTCTCCAAAGAATCATTAAGAGTCAAATCCTCGTTTTCAAGGTTTGAAATTATTGACTCAAGCTTTTTTATCGCAGTTTCAAATGTCTCCTGTTTTTGCGGCATAATTACTCTTGTTTAGGAAATACTGTTTATACTAAAGCATAACATTGTGTCTCTTTTAAGAGAGACAATTCGTACTAACAAATAAATTTGTAAGTACTCATTGTAACAGCAGAAAGGCTATTAACATATCCTTCTGCTTAACACACTGTTTATACTAATATACCTTGTAAGCAATAAAATATACTTTATTTATCCACTGAAGTTACACCTGCAGTTGCTTTTCCTTTGTAAAATTGAATGTGAATATATTCGCCTTTTTGCAGCTGTTTTGAGTCTTTAACGAGCGTACCGTCCTCTTTCGA
>JAUXBV010000049.1 GCA_030619215.1 Fibrobacterota bacterium
GGCCTCACCGCTGCCGCCTGATGCTTTTCACACGGGTATGACCGTTTTTGATGCCATTTACAATCCCGCTGAAACGCAATTCCTCACGTATGCAAAACAGGCGGGCTGCCGGGCCCAGAACGGCCTGCTTATGCTCGTGTATCAGGGACTGGCGTCCTTTCACTATTGGACAGGGGTTGAGGCGGGAATTGATTTGTTAGATCTGGATGAATTGCAGTCACTGATTTAACAGTGTGTTAAGCAGAAGGGCATGGAAATGACCTTTCTGCTTCTACACAATGTTATGCTTTAGTATAATTGAGTAATAAGGAATCAGATGTTTAACAAAACGAAATTGATTGTGACTATCGGCCCATCATCAAGCAGTAGGGTAGTAATAAGAAAGTTGCTGTCATCCGGTATAGATGTAGCCCGGATCAATTGTTCCCACGCCTCTCAAAAAGAGCATGATAGGGTTATAAAAAGAATTCGGTCCCTTGCTAAAGAAATGAATAAATCCGTTGCAATACTTTTAGACCTTCAGGGGCCGAAGATAAGAACAGGCAGGTTGCAAGGCGGTAAACCGGTTGAATTGAAAAAAAATAATACTGTGCAAATAACCGGCAGGGATATTGCCGGAACAGCGGATATTATAGCAACCGGTTATAAGAGTCTGGCCGGGGATGTTAACAAAGGTGATACCGTTCTTGTTGATGACGGCCTTATTGAGTTGAGAGTATTATCCAGCGAAAAAGATACGGTCACTTGCAAAGTTATTAACGGCGGGATATTAAAAGAGCATAAGGGTATAAACCTGCCGGGGGTGAAAGTCTCTGTTCCTTCCTTAACAGAAAAGGATAAGGATGATTTGATTTTTGGTATTACATCGGGTGTTGATTACGTTGCACTCTCCTTTGTGAGAAGTGCTGATGATATAAAACGGATAAAACGGATTATTCGAAAGCATAAAGCCGATATCCCGGTCATTGCAAAGATTGAAAAACCGGAAGCGGTTGATGACCTTGACGAAATATTAAAAGCGGCTGACGGCATTATGGTTGCACGGGGAGACCTCGGGGTCGAGTTACGTGCCGAGCAGGTGCCAACGATACAGAAACAAATTATAAGAAAAGCGGTCAACGCAAACAAACCTGTCGTTACAGCAACCCAGATGCTGGAGTCAATGATCGGGAATCCGATACCAACACGGGCGGAAGCATCGGATGTTGCCAATGCAGTTTTTGACGGCACTGATGCGGTAATGCTTTCCGGAGAAACAGCCGTAGGGAAATATCCATTAAGGGCGGTGCAGATAATGGAAAAGATCGTCACGCAGGCTGAGCACTCCCCGTTTATGAAATATAATTTGCACTATGAGAAAAGCCCGGACGACCTTGTACCCCATGCCATAGCGCAATCCTGTGTAAACATTCTCCATGAGGTTGATGCAAAGGCGATTGTCAATTTTTCCTGGTCAGGCAGAACCGCAAAGCTCATCTCAAAACAGAGGCCGTCAAAACCGGTTTATGTGTTTACCCCGTTTATTGAGAAGTATCATCGTCTTTCCCTTATATGGGGTGTATACCCTTTGTTAATAAAGCCTATGGATGACACAAAGCGTTTAATTGAAACAGGGGAGAAAATTCTCATTAATAAAGGGTATGTAAAAAAGGGAGAACTGATAATAATTGTTACAGGCCTTGCGCTTAAAAGCGGCACAACAAACCTTATTAAAATTCACAGAATTGGCCGGGAAGATTAAATTGACAAGAAATTATAATTTATTTATCATGCTCGCCACATACCCTGCACCGAATCCGTTATCGATATTTACGATGCTGACGCCATTTGCACAGCTTGTCAACATGCCAAGCAATGCAGAGATGCCGCCGAAGTTTGCGCCATAGCCGATACTTGTCGGCACGGCAATAATCGGTTTGTCAACCAGTCCCCCAACGACGCTTGCGAGCGCTCCTTCCATTCCGGCGACGACGACTATTACTCTGGATCCTCTAATTAAATCTAATTTGTCCATTAGCCTGTGTATGCCCGCGACACCGACATCAAAGGTTTTTTCCACCCTGTTGCCTAATTCTTCTGCTGTAAATACCGCCTCTTCGGCGACAGGAATATCAGAGGTGCCTGCAGATACCACGGATATGTAAGTCTTGGGGATTTTCAGTTTTTTTCTTCTTATGGCGATGATTCTTGCAGTGCTGTTGTAAACCGCATCCTCACATATTGTTTTAACGGCATTATACGCTTCCTCTGTTGCCCTTGTTGCAAGTATGTTGTTGTCGCTGCGGTTTAACATACACTCAATAATTTCCTTTATTTGATCAATAGTTTTTCCCGGGCAGTAAATAACCTCGGGGTATCCGCTCCGAAGCTCCCTGTGCAGGTCAATTTTTGTATGTCCGATGTCTTTAAACGGCAAGTCGCGTAGCTGGTTAAATGCAGCCTCAATGTCTATCTCACCCTGTTTTACACCTTCCAATAGTTTTTTTATGTCTTCAGCATTCATAAATTTATTCCTATATATTATTTGTTACAGGTTTTGTTCATACTTCCCATTCGATACCCCAAAATGTCAATAGTTACATAGGAGAAGCCCAGTTCTTTAAGTTTATTATAAATTTTGTCTGAAATTTCTTCTTCTAAAATACTTTGCAGCTTTTCCCTATTGATTTCAATACGGGCAAGGTTACCGTGGCTCCTCACTCTGATAAACTTAAATCCAAGGTCTATTAAATATTTTTCAGCTTTTTCAATTCGCTCTATCTCTTCCAGTGTTATTTCATGATCAAAAGGAATCCGCGTTAAAAGGCATGCGTAAGGAGGTTTGTCCCAGGTCGGAAGACTCAGCTCTTTTGAGATTGCCCGTATATCTTCTTTTGTTAATCCATTTTCGCGCAGAGGGCTTATTACCTGCAACTCTTTCAGTGCTTTCAACCCGGGTCTGAAATCATCCATGTCATCGCTGTTGGTGCCATCCAGAAGATTCGTAAAGCCCTGCCTTTTGGTAATCTCTTGCAGGCTGCTGAAAATTGCCTTTTTGCAGAGATAGCACCTGTTTTCAGGATTGTATTTAATAGTATCAATAAATGGAACTTTTATTATTTGATGTTTGATGTTAAATTGGTTAGTAATCTCTTTTGCCTCTTCTATTTCCCATCCGGCAATATACGGGGCGTCAACAGTTAATGCTATCACCTTTTCTCCCAATGCTTCCTTTGCAGCAACCAGTAAAAAAGTGCTGTCGACTCCAGCGGAGAAGGCAACCGCTGCGTTACCCAGGTTTTTTAAATAAGCAATAAGAGTATTGTATTTCGTGTTATTGATCATCCGGTTTTACCAGGTTTGAAACTTCGTTATAAATTTCCTGAATAGAAACATTTTTCTCTCCGGCAATCTGCTTACATTCCTCATATTCAGGTTTTACCCGTATAATTTTATCGTTATAATAGGCGGTTTTAACGGTAATTTCTCCGAACTTTGTTTTTATCTTTTTAAAATCGCGTTTCAGGTTAAATTTATCGACGCTATATTTTCTGACGCCAAGTGTGGTTGTCTCTTTAAAAATGGTCTCAATTATTTCCCTCTCTTTACTCGGATTGCATAATACACTCAATATGTTGCCAGGTCTTGATTTTTTCATAATTAAGGATGAGAGATAAGTATCCAGGGCCCCTTTACTAAAAAGTTTTTCCATTACATGCTCATACAATTCAGGGTTCATATCGTCGATGTTGCATTCTATAACAACTGCTTTTTCTCTTTCTACACCTTTACCATAAGAAGGCTCCTCAGTTTTTTCACCAAAGCATACTCGCAAGATATTTGGTATATCCATATCCTTTGAACCGATACCATAGCCTAATTTGTTAATTGTAAAATCTGTCTTTTCAGTAAACTCATCAACAAGTGTCGCAAGGATCGCTGCGCCTGTCGGTGTGGTTGTTTCTGATTGGACAGCGCCTGTTTTAACAGGAACACCGTGTAATATTTCCATGGTTGCAGGAGCAGGAATCGGAAGCGTCCCGTGTTTACATTTTACAAATCCGCCGCCGAGCTCAACCGGGGAGCATATAACTTTGCCTATTTTCAAAGAATCAAAACAGATGGCAGCACCGACAATGTCTACTATAGAATCAACAGCACCTACCTCATGAAAATGGATTTTTTCTATTGGCATTCCATGGATTTTTGATTCAGCTTCAGCAAGTTTCTGAAACATGGTTTTGCTTGTGGTTTTTACCCTTTCATTCAGGGAGCTGGAATCTATTATTTGCTCGATGTCTTTAAGATTTCGGTGAGGATGTTTATCCTGTTTATTTGTAAGAATAACGTTGACATGGGTGCCTTCAATATGATGCCGTTTTTCCCGGCTTACTTCAATCGTATATCCGGAAAGATTTAATTTGGCAAGCTCTGAAATTAAAAAGCCTTTATCAACCCCAAGGTCGATCATTGCTCCAAGGTTCATATCTCCGCTGATCCCGGCAAAACAATCATAATAGAGAATCTTCATAATATACGCTTCTTTTTTTTGGTGATAGCTTAGCCCTTGTTCAAGAGTTAACGGTTCAAAGGTTTAAAGGTTTGGGACAGACAACTCTGAACTGGGAACCCTGAACCCTGAAACGTTTTTTGAGTTTATAAATATAAGGTAATCCAGCGAAGCTGGATAAGATTCTCTACGTCTGAATAATCTACGAAAAAACGCGAAGTCCTTTAACCTTTTTAAGCAGGTCAACAGGGTAGATAATTCAGACAGAGAGAATCTAATAAGAAAAATACGTACTGTTGTGAACAATTTCTAAATAAATAACTGTAAATACCAATTTATTGCAATGAATGAGGAATTTTTTACAATGGTGGTGTTATGATTTGACATTTAGTGCTACGCACACCTATTTTAACAGTAGCACAAATATCATTTTAGTAGCACGATTATTAACCTTAGTGTAAATAATTCAAAACAATAACAAAGGAGGATTAATGTGTTTTCACAAAACAAGTTATTAGGTCTTTTGACTGTTTTTGTGCTCTTCGTTTCCTTTACCTATTCAGAACCGGAAAAGGAGAATATTATTGAACTTGCTCCATCTGCCGTTCTTGAAGTCGATGTATTACAATCGTTTGCCGACGATGATAAAACCGGCAGCTCTGAAGTGGGAAGGCTTGAAACCGGTGTGGAGGCTGCTGTCGGCGAAAAGGTGGAAGCCGGGCTTTTTGTTGAATTAGGAGAAGATAATGCGATAGGATTACTTGAGACCTGGTTCACCTTCAGGCCGGTTGAAGCACTTTCTTTAACAGCAGGCCGGTTGACCATGCCCTTTGGTGAGTATGCTACAGAGCTTTTTACCGACCCCCTTGTAATGTGTGGTTATGAAGACGAGGGTAGTATTGGAATCCCCGGCGCTGAGACTATCTTTCCGGGTTTCATTGCAGGAGTTGATGTAAGCGGCTTCCATGCTATGGCAGGTGTTTACAATGCATCTTTTTCCGAACGGTTTGAAGCTTTTTGTGTAAAGCTTGGGTACGCTTTTAAAGATATTGTATCTGCAGGCGCATCAGCGCGTTTTGAGCCGTCGTCAAAGATTGATCTCGATGTTTCTCTTTCTGTCACACCGGTGTCCTTTTTTACTGTGATCGGTGAGGTATACACCGGTCTCAATGATGGTGAAGGTGATAACAGGCTTCTTGGCATACACACCGAGCTTGATATCATACCGGTTGAACAGCTTATCATACCGTTGCGCTTCGGGAGGCTGGTTGATAATCGCGAGAAAGGTTCAGGAAGTATGCAGCTTGCCGGGGGTGCAAGGTATTTATTCAATGACCATATCACCTTTGGCATTGAGTTCAATTCCAATGCCGTAATCTCGAATGGTGAAACAGGGGACTTTGACAATATCGGGATCAGGTTCGGTTTTGGCATTGAGTAAAAAATAGTTGAGTATTAATCTTTTTTTGATTATAGGTAGCATTATTATTATATTAGTAACACGAATGTCGACAAATCTTGTAAACATTATTTAAACAAATCTTAATAGTGAGTTATACTAAAGCATAACATTGTGTAAAAGCAGAAAGGCTATTAACATATCCTTCTGCTTAACACACTGTTTAAGCGGCAGGGCATATTTGATAGGACCTGTCCGCTTCTATAATGAGTACTTACAAATTTTATTTGTTAGTACTCATTATCTCTCTTAAAAGAGACTCAATATTATCCCGTAGCTTGATGTAGGGGTAATTCTGATAAATAAAGAAAGAAGGAGGAGATAATGTTAAAAACTATGAGTTCATTCCATCGGCAAATAATAGTTTTCACCCTTTTCGCAGCAATGGTTATATGCGGCTGCAGCAAGAAGAAGGAAGTTGTAGAAGAAACAACGGGCACCATTATTTTCACTGCCAATGGAGAAGATTTTGTCCGCCGGGGCTTTGTTGATAAGCAGGGGTGGAATATTTCTTTTGATAACCTTTTTGTAAATATTGTCGATCCTGTTGCTTATATGCCACAGGGAGAAAAGCTTGAAGCATCAATGGGAGGTACATACCGGGTTGACCTTGCTTTGGGGGATGATAATGCAGACCCTGTTACTATAGGCAAATTGGATAATGTAAAGGCCGGCAATTACCAGTCATTAAAGTTTAAACTGAAAAGAGCAACAGAGGGCGATTATAAAGGCTTTTCTATAGTGATGATCGGTATGGCATCAAAGGAGGACAAGACAGTTCCTTTTACTATCAAGCTTGATGAGGAGATGGATTTCGACGGGAAAGGGGGTTTTGTAGGAGATGAAATCAGGGGAATGCTTAAACCGGGAGATACAACAACAGTTGAGATGACTTTTCATTTTGACCACATTTTCGGCGATAAAGAAGCTCCTGAAGATGATCATATAAACACAGGCTCTGTAGGGTTTGATTTTTTCAAACGGTTTTTGAAAGATGGGAAAGTAGAAGTTGAGCAATCAGAGATGAAACCTGAGAAAGATTATAAGACCCTGGTAGAAGCAATATGGACATTGGGGCATCTTGGTGAAGGCCATTGTGAAGTGTCGAACCAGTCATCAGCCGGCGTCATTGAGCAGTAATCAATAAGCCGTTAACCCGAAAGTACAAAATATCAAATAATCCTCTTTCGCCAAGGCTTCTCCGCTCCGCTACCCTGGCTCCGACGGCCCTGCTACGCCGAGGCGAGAAGCTACTCCGCGTCGCTGAAGCTACTCCGGCGTCGCTGAAGCTATGCGGAAGCGTGTGCGGAAGCGAGCAGAGGACACGCAAACAAATCATTCCCCTTCGTTAACACTACGGAGGACACGCAATGACCGAAATCTAAAATTCCAAACAGCCTTGGCGAAGGAGGGGAATTTGTTTGGAACTTGGATATTGGAATTTTTTTATAATAAGGTACCTGGCAATGCTAATTAGTGTCTGGCTGAAAAATAGGTTTTTAAAGTCATTCCGGCATTCTTTTAGCAGGAATCCATCTTTTTTTGATGTTTTATGGCATGGATTCCCGCTAAAAACATGCGGGAATGACGTTTCCGGATGGACACTAATTAAACGGAAAGCACAAACCACTCTTTTATTGATTTTCATATCATTCCAACTCTTTGCCCATGGGACTAAATATGAAATTCTTTCGGAAAAGGTTATCGGTATTAAAGCTATGTATGATACGGGTGAGCCGATAGCGAATGCAAAAGTGCTTGTTTTTGCACCTGATGAGACCAATGCAACCTGTACAACAGAATCCGATTCAAATGGCGTTTTTTATTTAGTACCTGATAAGGCCGGTACCTGGACCATGCAGGTAAGAGATAAAAGTGGCCATGGTATGCGGATTAACTTGTCGGTTGATGAATCAATGCAGTTAACCCAGGCGAGTAAAAGCTACGGTATGACCTATTTACAAAAGGCGATAGCTGCGCTATGCGTTGTTTGGGGGTGCCTCGGAACGGCACTCTATTTTAAAAGGAAGGCGAGCAAATAATGCATATCTCTGATGGGATACTTGACCCGAAAATTTGTATCGGTGGATATGTGCTTGCCGCTTGCCTTGTCGGAATTGCATTGAAAAAAGTAAAACAGGAAGATATTACAAAGGTTTCTGTTGTAGGTGCTGCATTTTTTGTTTCGTCACTGATTCATTTCAAAGTGGGGTTTAGCTCTGTACACTTAACCTTAATCGGGCTGGTCGGTATTGTACTTGGGGTTCACTCTTCCCTTGCAATTATTACAGGGCTGTTTTTCCAGGCTGTCATGTTTAATCACGGCGGTTTATCAACACTGGGGGTGAATTCCGTACTGTTTTCGGTTCCCGCTCTTATAGTCTACGGCATATTTGACATGGTTTTTAAAAGGATAATGAATCATACAGTATTGGGTGTTATTGCAGGTATACTGGCAGGAGGGGCAGTCTTACTGGCTATACTCTGTGTAATGTTTATCCTTTATTTCTCAGGTGAGGAACTCAGGGGATTTGCCTATCTGTTTTCAATTTCTAACGGCGTCCTTGCTTTGGTTGAAGGTATTGTGACAGCTATTGCGATCATGCAGATCCTTAATGTAAAACCGCAGATGTTGCAGAGTTACAGGCAACAGGTTAAATAATCGGGTTGGAATAAATGGATCTGGATAATTACTCAAACATAAAGTCTCCTATCCACTCATGGGATGCCAGATGGAAGTGCATCACCTTTTTTGGTTATATTCTAATATCAGCATTTGTCAATAATTTCTACAACCTTATAGTTATTGCTGCCGCCTCTACGCTGCTTGTATTCTTTGCAGGGCTTCCCATAAGGAAAGTTCTAAAATCGTTAAAACCGCTCTTTATACTCCTGCTTTTCATGGTTCCTGTCATTTCTCTGACCCCGACCGGTGACGCAATTTTCTCTTACGGGGTAATTAAGGTGTATAGAGACGGGTTGATAACTGCCGGAATAATTTCAGTACGGGCTTTTTCAATTGTACTTGCTACTATTGTCCTTTTCGGTTCGACAAGAATCAATATAATTATTAAAGCACTGGAATTTTTCAAGATACCGCCTGTGATATCAACGATCTTCCTGTTTACCTATCGATATATATTTCTCTATATCGAAAATTTAAACAAGCTCTTAACATCTGCGAAATTGCGCGGATACCGGCTGCTCCGTGGGATAAGGCATATTAGAAACACGGTAAGCATCCTTGTTTCACTTCTTATCAGAAGTTATGAACAGAGTGAGAGGGTATATTACGCAATGCGACTGAGAGGGTTTTCAGGATCGTTTCGCTCAATCGGATCTTTTTCTTTTAAATGGCCGGATATCGTTAAAACAGGTATTTTTGTTATACTTTTTACCGTTATCATTTGGATTGAGCTTTTATGAGTAGTCAAATAGTCTTAAAAGTAAACAAGCTTTGCTTTTCATATCCTGATAAAAAAAATGTTCTTACTGACATCAGCTTTGAAATGAACGGGGGAGAACGTATTGCTCTGATTGGCCCCAATGGGTCAGGGAAAACAACACTATTTTTACTCCTCTGCGGGATTCTTTCACCAGCGTCCGGTGGAATAGCGGTAAATGGGAAAGATATTAAACCGAATCAATTTAATACTGATATTTCCTATATGTTTCAGTCGCCGGATGATCAGCTTTTTACCGCCACAGTATTTGATGACGTTGCATTTGGCCCCATAAATGAAGGTTTGCCTGAAGGAGAGGTAAAGGATCGTGTAAAAAGTGCTTTGGAGAGAGTTAAGTGTCATGAACTGATAGATAAATCTCCGCACCACCTCTCCGGAGGTGAGAAGCGTATGGTAGCTTTGGCAACCATTCTTTCCATGCATCCTGAGATAATGCTTCTCGATGAGCCGACCTCGGACCTGGATTTACTTAATAGGAGGAATATCATTACTCTATTTGCATCGCTGCAAAAGACCATGATAATATCCTCCCATGACCTTGAGTTCCTTCTTGAAACGTGCAACAGGGCACTTATCATTGATAACGGAAAAATTGTTGAGGATGGTAATATCGTGGATTTACTTTCAGATGAAGGTTTAATGAAGTCTCACCATATGGAAAAACCTCATTCGCTCTATCCCCATACTCACAAAAGGGCAATACCCGGCGCCCCAAGGGATCACTGAATTAAATGATACGTTATCATGAATGTCAATGTACATGGAACAAGGTAATTGGCGGCCTTACTGAAGCATCTTGCCGGTAGTTGACATACTCAAAGAGGTGTGTTTGACTCCCTTTTGCGCCTTGAGTTTGCTTGCCAGTTTTTGAACATCCTGGGATTTACCCTTAACTGCTATGATTTCAAGGCAATTATGATGATCAAGATGGATATGTTGGGTAGAGATGATAAGTTTGCCGAACTCATGCTGGGTATCTATTAATACATTTACCAGTTCACGCTTATGATGATCATAGACCATTGTAATTGCTCCTGCAACATCTCCACCAGTAGTCCACTGTTTTCGAACAAGCTCCTCCCGTATAAGATCACGAATAGCCTCAGAGCGGTTTTTGTAATTACCGAGCTGAATGTGCTTATCGAATTTATTGATCAGATTTTTATCTAACGATACGCCGAATCGATATAATTTGCTCATATATAATCCATTAGTTTAAATGTTTGAATGGTTACTTCTTTTAGTGATTAAAATATATAATTAACTCTTTGATTGAGTTTGCATTTGCAGCAAATAGTAAAAAGAAGGGGTGCCTGATTGAAGCTAATCTTTAATTCATGTATGGATTTCTTCAAAATATATTCAGCTTAAAATTTCTTTGATTTTATTAACCATATCAGCAAAGGTAAAGGGGTATTTAAGGATATTAAGGTTGTCAAAGTTATAATGCGTTTTACCATCCATATATTCATCTGCCAAATTGTCAAGCAGGTTGGCCGGTTCGGCCGGGATGAGTAAAAGTATCGGGATATTTTCTGTATGAATAGATTTCTGTAAACTGGGAACAATGAGGAAGCCTTTTTTTGCGGTGTCTGTAATGTCAATTATAACAATGTCCGGCACATACTGTATTCCTTTTAACACTGCGATATAAGGGTTACCGCTGTCTATTATTTTATACTTTAACTGCATTAAGCCTATGGCAATAACGTTTCTTACCTGTTCACGGGGCGAAAAGAGTAGTAATTGTTTGGCATTATTGGGCTCATTCTTATTGCTTAAAGGTTTATAACTATTCATTTGAAATCCCTGGAATGGTGTGATCCGTTATTA
>JAUXBV010000424.1 GCA_030619215.1 Fibrobacterota bacterium
CTGTTATCGTCATATCCGGATACGGTGAAGAAAGGTTCAGGTCAATTTGTTTCCCATATCCACGAATATTCATATACTGATCTGTCATATCCAGGTCGCTGCCCTCTAACAGGTCTTTTCCAAAATCATAGATTGGTTTTATATCTCCCTGAATGGCTTTTTGATTATAGCTTTCCGCTTTTTCAACAACACACTCATTCGCCTCTAAATATTTTTTAAATTCCTGTTCTCCGTGTTTTCTTTTCAGCATCTCAACTGTTCTATACGGAGAAATAATTGCTCCTGTTGCATTGTTGCCGCCAAAACCTTTGGCATTAACAAAAGCCACATCCATACTTTCCGGGTCAACTTCAATATGATCTTTGCTCAAAAGCAGGTTGCTATCACATACATCTTCCGCAACGCTATCCAGGGTAAAAATCCCGGGTATTAAGCCATATTTCCAGGTTCCCAAAGCAGAAACAATCTGATCACCGGCTGCGGGGCCCAGGGGGTGGCCAACATAGCATTTTATTGCAGCAACCGGCCATTTCTCTATACCGAAAGCTTTGGCAATCTCATTTAATACGTGCGACTCTGTGGTTCTATTCTGCGGGGTACCCGTGCCGTGGGAGTGGATATAGCTCCCATGCCTTACACTCTCAATACCAAAAAGGGATCTCGCGGAAGCTACAGCTTTTGCCAGGCAGATATAATTACCAACTCCGGGTGAAGCTATTGACTTTTTATAACCATCGGCATTAATAAATATATTGCCAATTGAGCCGTAAATCAGGGCACCCAATTCGAGTGCAAGCTCATCATCGAAAAGAATAAAATATTGTGCAGCTTCTCCAATAGTAAAGCCGCAATTAATACTGAAGGGGCGACACGAACGTGCATAATCGGGCTCGGTTAAAGCTTTATCATGATCCAATTTTATAAGATCTCCATCGTCGGCCAGTGCGCTTGTTACCCTGTAACTCTCCATAACTTCAGGGACAAGAGGTGCTTCGCTGTTTCCTACAATTGCCACCCTGCGTTTCCCCTGACGAATATCCTTGACAGCAAGATCCAGATTATATAAGGCAGTTGCGCATGCGCCAACATTGGCGGATGTATATCCTACACTCCCCAGTATATAGGCGTTTATAAAATCTGCCGGCATCTCCGCCAGGCTCATTAACATCTGTTTCGACGTTATCTTTTTACCTAAGGAAGAAGCTCTTAGAAAACCCAAGCCGCTGAAATCATCCAGCTGTCCCATTGCACTGCAGGAATATGTCCCTATCTTATCGGGAGGCACGATGCTTTTAATCTTCTCCCAGTCAATGCCCATTGAATAAATAGCATCGGAAGCGCCAAAAACCGTCAGCTGTAAACCCCTCGCATGATGACTCGATTTGTAAAGGTCACCGGGATTAAATCCTTCCGGGAGCTGGCCACCGGCTTGAGCCAGTGACTTCTTCCTGTCTTCCAGGAAAAACTCCATATTGCCGCTTATGCAAACCTCCACCTTGTCAGGATTATTCTCAAGCTTCCTTATCTCCCAGTTCGGTGGTATTTGTGAAGGTACCATCTTTTTAGTAATTACTATTTTTATTAAGGAATCATTTTGCGGCTGCGCCACTATTTTCCTGTTCCAGAAAACCCGATCCGGGTCAAACAATGCAGGAGAAATTCTTCGAATTAGTGTGTTTTTTAAAATTCTTTCGCCAAATCGCTCAACAACCTTTTCAGGCGGGCATTCTATGGCATCCTTATCATAATACCTACCATCTCTGTAGGTAAGGTGTCCCATCAAGGTTGCCAGGCCGCAATAAACATCTGTCGTATCTTTGTTATCCAGCCGGTCAATGACCATTCTGCGATAACCATGATGAAAAGAACTTCTTCCTGCAGCATTAATGCCGCCAAATGCAACGATTACCGGTAAGCGCGACAAATCAACTCCTTGTGTTTATCCCAATGAAATTTTGAACTAAAGTAAAAGGTACTGCAAAATTCTGATAACAATACCAAAGGCACTTTTGTGAAGGCGCGACTCCTTCAGTAATAAAATATACTTAATAGATTTTTAAAACGGCAGAAAGGGCAGTGCGACTCTTTTCCAATACCCTTCTGCTAATTGAAAGTATTACCATTTTCTTATTTTCTTTTGCTCTATTATTCGTAAATCTTTTGCACAAAGGCTTTTTGTTCAACCGTTCTTGCTGCAGTGAGCAGCGCCTGTGCAATAGCTTTTGATGAGGAGGCACCGTGAGCCTTAAAAACAACTCCTTTCAGTCCCAGAAGCGGAACTGCACCATAATTTTCAGCATTGAGAATCGTCATTTTGTTCTTAAGTGTTTCTATCAGCTTCTGGCTTCCTTTAAGAACCGACTCCGTAAGAACATGAAAGCTCTCACAGGCTTTTAAAAGAACGTTGCCGGTAAAGCCATCGCAAACTATCACGTCTGCATCACCTGATAAGACTCTATCCCCTTCAATAAATCCGTGATATCCTCTGCATTTTCCGGCAAGAATTCTTGCTGCATCTACTATTGTCTTTGTCCCTTTAGAGGACTCTTCTCCTACATTTAATAAGGCAACAGAAGGGTTGTCGACAGAGAAAAAATGTTTGATATAATTATATCCCATTAATCCAAAACCAACTAAATGTTCCGTACGACACCCAAGGTTAGCTCCTACATCAAGCAGTAACGTGGAACGCGAAGATATTGTGGGTAGCAAGGCTCCAAGTGCGGGGCGTGACACCTCTTTGCTCCGCCCCAATAAAAAAAGTGACGCGCCCATTAAGATCCTTGTATCCCCGGCACTCAGCGAGGCGCTGACAACCCCCTCCTTCTGCAAAGAAATGCATCGAATGATAGAGGTGTCTTTTTTAATCTTCCATACACGGGAAGGAACTTCAACTTCACCTACAATCTGCGGACAGTTCACGACAATGATATCTTCATCACTGTAATCCTCCGTTCTGCTGAAAGACTCAAGTGCTGAAGTTATTGTCTTCTCTTCACCACAGAGATATACTTTTAAGGGAACGGTGCTTTTCTTTTTAGCGTCCAGTACACCTTCTATTACAACTCTGGAGCCAAAGTCCCCGCCATGAATATCAACCGCCAGGCAAACAGGCTGCATATCTATTCTTCCGGTTGAATGACTTCAACCCCAGCGTAATACCCACAATTCGGACAGACACGGTGTGCAATTTTAGGCTGTTTACAATGAGAGCATAATGTCGGTTTAGTAGCAGATAGCCGTAAATGAGAGCGCCTCTTATCCCTTCTTGTTTTAGATATTCTTCTTTTGGGTAATGCCATAACCCTCACTCCATATAAAATTGATGATTCATTCTATTTACTATTTTTCTTAATCTTCTTTAAAGCTTCCCACCGGGGATCAATTACCTCTTCAGCCCCATTATCCGAATCTTTCTTTTTATAGTCAGTAACTCCCCGGCAATCTGTTTTACATAATGGTTTAATCGGCAGATTTACCACGACCTCCTCATAAAGAGACTGACGTATGTCAATTTCTGCGTCCCGCTCACTGAAGTAATAATCAAAAGAGTCAGCATCATCACCTTCTATTTTATCCGGTGAATTCCTATCCTGAAGAACAATATCAAATTCTCCCTTAACCGGAAATTCAATCTCCTTTAAACAGCGGGAGCATTCCTGTTTAACTTTACAGGTATAAGACACATGAATATAAATTTGAAACTGAATACTGTCTATCTCTGCATGACAAAACACATTGCCGACAAATCCGGTGTCTTCTATCTGCTCTTCAGTCATCGAAACATCCTGTTCGATGACCGTATGTCCTTTTGGAATATCTTTGATATTAATCAGCATAGCAAAGCGTACAAAATAATTACACTTTGAAAAGTGTGTCAAGAGTAAAACTATTTATAATATTCGTAAAGAATCTGAAAATTCAACTATTAATTGTTTGGACGATATAAAAAAATCTTGTTATCAACTGCTTTCCCTCTATTTATTCAATATAATAACTTTATTATGACTTTAAATAATCAGGTGAAATAATTTTGTA
>JAUXBV010000443.1 GCA_030619215.1 Fibrobacterota bacterium
CGCAAACCTCTTCAAAAGGTTTATCCCTGAGTTTCCAGTGTTCTTCATAATTCATAATACGTTTGATTGACCATTTGTTAAAGTTTTAAGGTTTTCGGTAATTGCGATAAAACATTCCAAAGCTTTCTTGGGAGGGTTACTTATGACTAAAGGTTTCATTTCGCGCATTGACCGCCTCACTTCAGGTTCATTTATAAGATAGCCCAGGAATTGAAGATTTACGTTTAAATACTTTTTAACAATAGCGGTAAATTTTTTTGCCACAGAGATATCTTCCTTATATTTAACCATATTGAGAATAAGGAAGGTTTTCCTGTTTCTAAGCCACTCTCTTATGGTATGTGTTTCTTCAGGATAGTGATGATTCAGAAAACCAAGCATTTCTGTGACTGTTGCAAATCCATCTTCTTTATGTGGATCCGAAAATTTTTGAAAGTGGCTTTTAAGGTCTTTCCTGCCGGGGAATAAGCGTGTAATACCCCGGATAATACCGTTTTTAAGGAATCCATAGGCATTTTCAATGGAGGTTGGCAACCCGTCTAAAATAATCACCCCATTACTAAATGCTGCGAAAAAATCGGTTACATTGCTGCTTGATCCGGCCCCCAGGTCAACAAGAATATAGTCTACATCCAGCTTTTTTATATTATTTATAATTTTTTGCTTCTGGCTAAAGTATGGATTCGCCAGTTCGAGTATGTCACTTGCTCCGCTTATGAGCCAGGAATTTTCGACAATCGTTTTTTCTATAATATCTGATAAATTGTTAACTCTACCGGAGAGGTAGTCTTGCAAATTATACCTGGGGCGTTTAACACCAAGGCATAAGTGCAGGTTTGCTCCACCTAGATCAGCATCTATAAATCCAATTGAATGTTTATTTTGCGCGAGTAAAGCACCGATATTAGAGGTCATGGTGCTTTTGCCTACACCACCCTTACCACCACCAAAGGAAATAATAACAGGCTTTCTCATAGCTCAGCTTATTCATTGATATTTTCAGTAAAAAATATTATTTATTTGCAAGGGTATTAATATTTAAAACAATTAAGATACCAAGGCTGACAATACTTAAAATTGTTGAAAGCAAACCCCACGGTACATCAAAAGACTCCGGTACAAATAGAGTGTCACCTGGATAAAGGATATAACCTTCCTGTGTACCTCCGGCCCATAAATCTTTTGTAACGACATCAATTACAGTGCCATCTGCACGAATAATTTTAATTATTTTTACTTTTTTGTGTTTAAGCCCACCACACATTGCCAAGGCTTTTATGATGCCGATAGGTTCATAAATCTGATATTCACCACTTCTGCTAACATCACCGATCACAAAAATCTTATTTGCATAATAGGCTTCAATCGAAATAGATACAACCGGATTGTTAATATATGACGCAAGTTTGCCCTGCATTATTTTAACAAGCTGGGCACATGTCAGGGATGCGACGTCTATTTCACCTATGACGGGATAGTTAATTCTACCGTCCGGCCTGATTTTGTGCCGCCCTGAGAATTCGGGATGTTCGACAACCTGAATGGAGATAACATCACCCGGCTGCAATACGTATTCCTGAACTTGTGCAAAGCCTTTTAAACAAAATAAAAACAGTATTAATATTATATCGGCTTTTTTAATCATGAATTATTGACTATGCTAATTATTAATGTAATAAAGGTAAAAGATCAATAATTACCTTACAGAGTTAAAACACCCCTTTTTTTATGAAGCACATTATCCGGTATGCCCATAAATCAAGGTGTTAAATCTCTGATATTGAAAATTAAAGAATATGCTACTTTCGAAATAAAATTGTACTATCATTGTAAATAAATGTAAATAGTATAATTACATAAAACAATTGAATAAAGCTGATAACAAAAAGTTTCTTTTTGTAAAATTACTGCCGTATATAATTTCTCTGTCAGTATTGTAAAGGTAAAACCTTTCCAGTTGCTGTAATTATAAGACCTTATTAATTATACAGTTAAAAGCCTCTTTATTCAAATATATCGGTAATAATAGTTGAAAATTTCAATAGTTTATAGATTACCCCTTATAATGTGTGAAAAATAGCAAATAATACAGCTTATAGTAATAATAAAAGTGACATGCTACTATTAATCTGTAAAGAATTATATTTAAACAGTATGTTAAGCAGAGGGGCATGGGAATGACCATTCTGCTTCTACATAATGTTATCAAGGAGCTTTCGATTTCAGTTAGCAGGGATAACACTTATTTTATGTCATACAATTTGATAGATAATCTTGTATAGAGGTATTTTTGTGAAGTTAAACCCTATGATGCTATTTAGTTGTTAGGCGATTGATTCAAATGATTAAGAAAATAATCAATACTTTTTCCGAAGAAGATAAAGGTTATATGGGATATGCTTTACGCCTTGCTGAAGGAGCAAAGGGTAAAACATTTCCAAACCCCGCTGTAGGGGCTGTAGTTGTAAAGAAAGGTAAAGTTGTTGGAAAAGGCGCTACCGATGTCTGTGGAAAAGACCATGCAGAAAAAAAAGCACTAAAGGAAGCGAGAGAGCATGCGCAGGGAGCCACTCTTTACATTACCCTGGAGCCTTGTAATCATTATGGCAGAACGCCTCCATGCACGCATGATATTATCGATGCCGGGGTTAAGAGAGTTGTTGTTGCACTAAAAGATCCTAATCCTCTTGTTAATGGTAAGGGGATACGGTTTTTGCGGAGGAATAAGGTCGATGTTTCAATTGGACTTTTGAGAAAAGAGGCTTCGGAGCTTAATGAAGACTTCTTCTGGTCCGTTGCTCACAACACACCCTGGATCAGCCTGAAACTGGCGCTTACATTTGACGGAAAGATAGCTGACGTGTATGGTGATTCAAAATGGATAACCAATAAAAAGGCCCGCACTTTTGTTCATGATATCAGGCGGCGTCATGCAGCAGTAGCCATAGGGAGCGGAACATTGGAGAAGGATAATCCTCAATTGAGCGTCAGGTATGTAAAAGGCAAGTCACCTGTTAGATTTGTTTTTTCATCAAAAAATGTTTTTCAGGGGAATACACACTTTAGAAAAGACGCAAATAAGATTCGAAGTATTATTGTATTGAGTAGTGGCAAAAAAGGTCAAAAGAAAACTGATCCCAGTGGGATTGAGCTATGGTACACCGGCACTAAGAAAACTCCCCGGAATTTGTTTACCTTTATGGATATGGCATATAAGGAAGGATTAACCAGTATTCTTGTTGAAGGGGGGCAACAATTGGCTTCTACTTTTTTAGAGTATAAGCTTGTGAACAGGCTTTATTTATTTTATGGTAACAGGTTGCTTGGGAGAGGAATCGATGGATTCTCTTTTTCCAAGGGCTTAAGAATAAAAAAAAGTATTCATTTAATTGACACCAAAACGTATTGTTTTGATGACAACATAATGATTACAGGTATTCCGAGCTGGAAATAAAAAATGTTTACCGGTATTATCGAGACAATTGGTACTGTAAAATCTCTTCAAAGAGGGAATAAAAGCATTACTCTTGGTATCCTTCCGGGTTGTGATGATTATACAGTATCCACAGGCGGTTCTGTTTCTGTTGATGGAGTATGCCTGACAGTGGAATCAGAGAGAGGGAATGTTTTATCTTTTACAGCTGTTTACGAAACGCTCGAGCATACGACATTGGCACAAATAAAGACCGGAAGCCGCCTGAATCTTGAAAGAGCTTTGCGCCTGAGCGATCGCCTGGAGGGTCACGTTGTACTCGGTCATGTTGATGGTGTCGGACGGATGGTTACCGACAGAAAGTATGGTGACAGCATATACCGGACGATATGGGTACCTTTGGAATTTCGTAAGTTGATGGCGCTTAAAGGTTCGGTTGCAATAGACGGGATAAGCCTTACCATTGCTGAAACAGGAGA
>JAUXBV010000486.1 GCA_030619215.1 Fibrobacterota bacterium
ATTATTTGGGTAAGGCTTTAGTCTTACACAGTAGGGGAGTAAAGCAGTTTATTTGGGTTACGTATACAAAAAAAATGAACAAGGAAGTACCTATTACCAGAGTTGATTCTATGGAATCCTGAAAAAGTATGCTACTCATATAAATTAAACGGGAGGGAATTATCGATAATCGCAAAGAATTTATCATTAATACGGCAAAAGAGATAATGTCAAACTGGCTCAGGCGTGAAACCGGAACATATGAGATTAATACGGAAAAAACGGAAAGAATCGGTGAAGGTTTTAAAGTGCTTGTTAAGAAAATTGAAGAAGCGTTAGACAGTTTGGAATAGTATTTTTTTTGGCCACAAAAATAAGAAACCGCACTGTAATAGACCAGTCTGACATACTCATTGTATTGTGGGACGCTAAAAATACATTCTATATTATCGACTCTCTGGACAAATTGTAAAGATGTAAATACAGACGGACCTTTCGGTCATCAGGAATGTTGCATAAGTAAAAAGGAGACATTCTCTCTTTGAAAAAGCTTTCAATTAAAAAAACATTTGTTACCGATGAAAATCTGACGCTTTATCTGAGGGATATCGCCCGATATAAGCCACTTCCCCCTGAGGAAGAGGTGAAGCTTGCAATTCTCATAAAAAAGGGTGATAAAAATGCCCTGGAAAAGTTAGTTAAATCTAATCTTCGTTTTGTGGTCAGTGTAGCACGTAACTATCAGAATCAGGGTTTGCCTCTTGCCGACTTGATTAATGAAGGCAATGTCGGTCTGATGATTGCAGCGAAACGGTTTGACGAGAAGAAAAATTTCAAATTTATCTCTTACGCAGTATGGTGGATTCGACAGGGCATACTTCAAAGCCTGGCTGATAATTCCCGCCTTTTAAGGCTTCCGATAAACCGTGTCGGAACAATATACAAGGTAGGAATTACATCCGCAAAATTAGAACAGAAGTTGAATCGCCTGCCGAATAGTAAAGAGATCGCCGACGAGCTTGGCTTAACGGAAACTGTCGTCGAACATTCACTGAAAGTTTCAAACAACCATACCTCTTTGGATGCTCCGATAAAAAAAGATACGCCAAGAACGTTCCTTGATATACTCTATGATGAAAACCTAGAAAAGCCCGATGATTACGCATTGAATAATTATCAAACAAAAAGAATTAAAAAACTTTTAAATATTCTTTCCGAAAAGCAAAAATTGATAATACGTTTGTATTTCGGCATAGATGAGGAAACATGCTATACTCTTGAAGAAATTGGGGATCGATTAAACCTGACCAGAGAACGGATCAGGCAGGTTAGAGATGCAGCATTATCGAAGTTGAAACGTTCTGTTTTAAGATACCAATTTTCCGACTATTTAATATAGACAATTTTTCCCGGCAGTTTTTTATTCTTATTTCCGAACCGAAACTATTTATTTACAAGAATTTATTATATAGAGAGATTGTTTGCCAGGTTACTTTTCTTTTAGTATACTGTGATTCTAAAATCTGCCGGCCGGTATTTCCAAGGCGGCGAGCGAGAAGCTCATTGTCAAGCACCCGAATAATCCGGTAGGCAAGGGCGTCAAAATCTCCCACCGGCACCACAAATCCATTGATTCCATCCTGAATTACCTCAGGCATACCTCCGGTTCTTGTCACAATAATGGGTTTTGCCATGGCCATCGACTCGAGCATGACCAGTCCGAAAGGCTCCCCGGCGCTGGAAGGATAAATAACAACGTCTGACGCGGCGTAAAGATCCCGCATTTCATCAAGGGGATAAACGTCAATCATAACATTGTCTTCCAATTCGAAATATTTTATCAGGCTGACTAAATATGCGATGTCCCCTTGATGCGTCCCTGCCCAGTCAATAATATTCCTGGCGCCGGCAAACACGAACAATACGTTCGGGTATTTCTGTTTTACAATTCTAATAGCCTTGACACTGACGTCACACCCCTTTACAATACTGATACGCGCCGGATGAAAAATAACCTGTCTGTTTTTTAATAGTGGATATTTTTTGAGAATGGAAGCCGGAGGATCCATTGGCCTGAAACGGTCCTGATCAATACCGTGATGAATGACCGTAATTTTCGAATCATCAATGCCGACGCCAAGCATTTGCATTTTAATATAATGGCTTACTGCGATAATATGGGTCCAATCGATATGATGTGTTAAATCAAGATATAACAGGTCATCCCATACATTATGCGAAGTCAGAATAAGCGGGCAGCCTCGCTCTTTTGCAAGACTTTCCAATATTTTTGCGTGTACCTTACTGAAATAATGCATGTTATGCGCATGAATAATGTCGGGTTTATTCTCATCTAAAAAATCCTTAAAAACTTGCCGGACTTCATCCTCCAGCCCAATCAGACCCCTTTGCTGCAGCCAACTCAAATCCATTATGGGTGTATGGTTGATACTCACACCTTTATATGAATAGTGTGGATCAACTCCCTCTATTGAGCCGGTCAGCAGGCTTACAGTATGCCCCAATTCCACCATTTCAGGAAGTATGATTGTAAGATGAGTTTCAACGCCGCCAATAAGGGGAGGAAATGCCCAGTGAAAATGGGCTATCTTTAAATGTTCATTTTTTCCTTTTGCCATAGATATTTACCTGTTTTATGAAGTATTAATAATAAAATTCGAACCGCTGTTTCTCTTTACGCTTGAATGTAAACTCCTTATTCCGTTCAAGAACATGTACTTCATTAAAAACGCGTATTTTTAAATGTTTACTTTTTGAAAATTCCACTTTTATTGCTACCTTATTATGTGCAAGCTCAAACCTTAGTATACTTCCCTTCCACAGGAAAGAAAACATAATTTTACTCCAGGTTTTTGGAATCTTGGGATTGATACAGAGTATTTTCCCTCTGATGTGAAGCCCGCCAAATCCGAAAACAACAGCCTGGTAGGTTCCACCAAGGCTGGCTGCATGGACGCCCTCATATGTGTTGCCGTATAAGTTGCTGATATCTGCCCTCAGGGCAACGTTGAACAGGTGGTATGCCCTGAAAATATCCCCTGTCTGACATGCGGCAATTGAGCAGACCGATGCGCTCAACGAGGATCTGTGGACCGTTCTGGGCATATAGTATTCGTAGTTTGCACGCTTTGTCTTTTTATTAAACACATCGGGAAACAAATACATCAACATTAAAACATCAGCCTGTTTGATAAGTTGTGTTCTCCCCAGCTCTTTGGTTCCCGAGTGCAGCGGAAGCACAGGAATTCCGTTTTCATCAGTCTCTGAAATAGGCATATTACGCAATTTAAAATACCCGTCAAACTGCTCTATCACTCTATTCTTTTTAATAACAGGGGTCTTCATTTCAACAGCTATCGCCCTCCAATGGGCTGCCTCTTTATCTGTCAGGTTAAGTTTTCTTCTTAATGACTGGTAATTATCAGGGAATTTCTTTTTCAGCCAGAGAAATATCAGGTGCGCATACTTCAAATTCCATTTAGCAAGAAAATTGGTGTAGGTGTTATTGTTGACATTAACATGAAATTCATCGGGGCCGACAACACGCTTAATTTCATACTGATGCTTTCGCCTGTTATATTCGACACGGCTTGCCCAGAACCGTGCGGATTCAAACAGCAATTCACAGCCATATTGCTTCATAAACGTA
>JAUXBV010000452.1 GCA_030619215.1 Fibrobacterota bacterium
ATAGTAGATATAATTGATTTGGAGTGTGATTTTACTAAGGATGGATACAGGCTGCCCACGGAAGATGAATGGGAATATGCATACCGCGCCGGAAGATCGGAAGAGTATTACTGGGGTAAAGATGGTAATACATCAACTGTGTATCCATATACTGCAACATACCCTAACACATTAGAGGATACTCTGCAGGTTTGTGAGTATGCGTGGTGGAATTATAACAATAATCCGGACGGCCCTAAAGAAGTTGCACTTATGAAATCCAACGCCTGGCGTCTTTATGATATGGCTGGTAATGTAGAGGAAATTGTCTGGGATATATTTTCCTATACTCGTGTAAAACTCCGCATTGACTATACAGGCCCTGTAAAAAGTCCTCAAATTGTAGGAATGATCAGACGCGGAGGTGGGTATAAATCGCTTAAACCATATTACCTTACCGCCTGGCGAAGGACTGCATGGATGCAACCTGATGACAATTCTAAAACTGGGGTCGGCTTTCGTACTGTCAGTACAAAGCTACTTTAGCAAGATTGGGAAATAGTGCAGGCACACTTAAAGATAAATATGAATAACAAATGGATTAAAGGAGCGGTTAATTATTTTTTACATACTTTTATTCTTTTTCTGTTAATTATCGTACCATCTATTGGACAGGTAGTACCTTTTTACCCGGTTGAATTTTTTTTCAATCCCTGTGGCTTTACAAACAGTTTACCCGGTAATAAACCGGAACTCTACTCAAGCTTTTCCTCTGTTAAAGTAGTGCTCGACAAAGACCTTCCTTCTACAGAGAAGCTATCTAATACCATAAGCTTTGTAGGCAATCTTGAACTGTTTCACTCTATTTCCAGATCACGAGACTATACGCCAATGCTGTTAAATCCGGTTATACGAACTCAAATCTTCGCAGGTGACGTTTTTACTCCGGGTTTGGAGCTTAACGGGAATCTTGAATTTTTACCTGGTGTTGATGATAGTGGTAATATTTATAATGTGAAAAATTACAGATTTCGAATCAGACCATTCAGTTATTTTATCGTAACCCCCAATTTAATTTTTAAGCAGATAGCAACCTTTGGAATAAGTAAAAATTCCGGCAGCACCCGAAAGGCCTTTGGTTCAAATGTAGTTTATACAGATACTATTGATACCATTATAGGCACTGATACTATTACAGGCAAAAAAGCCACTAATAGCACCGATTATCAAATGATTTCCGAGGATTATAATATTATCAGATACGATGCTACTTTTATATATTTGACCGGATTTAATACACGAATATTCCTTGTTCCCTATTGTTTTAACAATCGGTTTTATGATTTGCCGGCACGGTCTGCTGATGGCAGCCCTGATATAAATAATCCAAAACTGCGAGAGAGAGGTTTCGGTTTCGCATTAGGGTTCAGGTACAGCACTTTTTCCTGGGGATATATAGAGGCAGCTTTTGAATATGAAAGAAATAGAGATTTAATTTATGATGCAAACAGCTATACAAAGCTTAAAATCGGTACCAAGTGGGAGAATCAATATTTTACCGAGCGGTTCGGATACTTTCTAATGTTTGACTGGATACGTCATATTTCAAAAAATTTTGCCACAGGATTCCCTGAAGGGTCAGATTTTACCGGTGTGCTCGGCCAGTTGGAAATTCGGGGAGACATAATGGCTATTCTGAATATTAATAGAAATGTAAGTGTCCGCCCGGAATTTGACCTGATTTATAAAAAGATGTCCGAAGACAGAATATTCAAGAAATTTCGTTACTGGATGCACCTCCATGTTCTTTTTTAAATTTTTAAAGTAAAGAAAATGTAGATAATATGAAATACATTATGTCGCTTGTTTTTGTTTTTCCCGTATTTAGTCCGGCTTTTTCTCAGGTCCCGGTAAGCGATACAACCACTGCAATTGAAGAGATCTCAAATAATAACAAGACCGGAAAAGAACAGCTAAAAGACCTTGGAAGTAGTGAAAATCCGTTATCCGGTGTTGATACATCTTCTCAGGATGAAGGGCGGATAAACGATTCAGAAACAATAACCAATCCTTTTCTTACACAGGATGAATCAGTACCAAAAATAGAATTGCCGGATGAATCAGAAAATAGGGGAATTGATTTTCTAATTGAACTCTCAGCAGGGGTGAGCCTGCCGCAATTTACAATAGAACCTGATAATATTTCTACAAAAGGGGAACCACGTTTTCTTGTTTCATCCGGTGTAATTGTTCCTTTTGCACGATTATTTTATACGGGTATATCCGTCAGATACCTGCAGCTTTCATTTGAATTGGAAAAGTCTAATACCACTACCGTTGGATTGTATCCGTTTACTACAGTAAAAACTGTTACAAATGAATTGATGGGTTTTTTATCTGTTCCTGTTAAAATTGGTATGCGTTTTGAAATAGGAATAGCCACACCTTACTTCTATGCGAACATTGAACCTGCGTATCTTACTTCGGGTCGTCAATTTGGTATTACAAAAACACACACAGTAGACTATGACAGTTCAGAAATTATAATAACCGAAATCAAGGATATTGAGACAACCGATTATCGTGAACGCCACCAGGTCTTTATTGGAGGTGGAATTGGCATTGATATATCCTATGGTTACGGCTCCATATTTATAGAGGGTAGTTGTCAGGTTGGAATCTTTGATACTGACGAAGAAAGTGGTAATGATATAAGCGTACCGAAACGTACATCGAGTAGTCTTATCTATTTTCCGATCTCTGTGGGGATAAAATTCTATCTATGATAAAAATGAAAAATTTAAAAATACTTTCAATAGTCTGTATAAGCTTCCTGTTATTTTCTGAAAACAGGTGCAATATTCCGGACACTATATCTACTTCTGTTGAATTTATATTGCCACCCGACAGCGGTGCAATTTACAAATTTGTAAACCGTTATTTTCTTCTGGAACCCGGCAATACCGCTCTATTCTATGGCGCAAGACATTGTACGACAAGTGTTAATGGCCTGATTACTTCTAATATTAATGATTCCGCTTATCTTAGAATAATTACTCTTGAGGATTCAATAATAAGGATAGATGATTCTCTTCGTATTGTTTATCCTCAGCAATATCAACAAAGCTCAGCATTTGTAACTATCAATGAAAATACAATAACCCGTTTCCTGGAAAAAAGTGATTCAGCGATCCTGCAGGTTGCCTATGAAGATAACGGCATACTTTTTTACCCTGAAAAAGAGAGGCAGATTGTTATTCCCACTCTTCTTGAGATCGGCCCTTATGCTCAATTTGTCAATGATTCAACAGAGGTTTCCATATTTAATACCTGGCCGGCTTCTCCATTGATAAAATCTCCATTAGCGTCATCTTATGAATCGATTAAATTGCATGGTTATACTGTTGCAACTGAAACCATTGCAACACCCAGTTCATTTGTTGATGTTTATGTGATCAATGGCGTTGAATATAAAAACGGCGCCTTAATTATCTCCTATTTTACACTGAGTGGTGAAGTTATTGAAGATGGTAAAATCATCAGTATTATTGGAAATATTAAAATAAAGAGAAATTATTTCTGGAATATAGGACTTGTTGACCAGTTAACGGTTACTTCAATACAAAAAATATTTTCAGATGGCTCAATAGAAAGAATACGAGAGACTGTCTATGTAGCCCGTGGTCCCGAGGGTGCAAAAATTTTTTCTGAATATACATTTAATTGAACATATTTTAGCTTTAGGAAATAGTCCTAAAAAAGTAAAGTCTATTACTGGATTTAAGTGGATTATTACTACTAATTTGAAAGCAACTTAGTATTAGCAATATCTAAACCTCAAATTTAAGCCTCAAGAAAAACCATATCTG
>JAUXBV010000229.1 GCA_030619215.1 Fibrobacterota bacterium
GCCAGTCGCTACAGGAACTTCATCCCAGGTAATAATTAAACGATCTTTGTATAGAAACTTTGAAACCACAATATTGGTGGGGTAGGAGAATGGTTTTAAATAGCCATATTGATAAGAAGACAACGGGCTTACTTTTCCCTTATTATTATATGCAGCAAGCTTGTAGTAGTGATATTCCTGATCATTGAGGCTGGAGTCATTGTAACTGGTACTAATTGTAGAATCAATAAATAGGTATTGCCCTGCGGAACCGCTGTCCGAGCGGTATATTAAATAGCCATCCGCACCGGTAATTGCGGACCAGCTCATCGCAATATGTGTATAATAGGTACCTTTGGATATTGAGCTGATTGAAGGCGTTGAAAGCCGTGTTATATATCCATAATAGGTACTGCTCATCTGGCTCGCCCTGCCTAAAGAATCATACGCGGAAACTGCGTAATAGTAATTATCGGCAGTGGGGACTGAATCATTATAAAAAGTTGACGAAGTGCTGTCAATTACTGAAAAGCTGTCAAGGATATTGGTTAGCGACCGGTGAATGTAATATCCGGTTGCACCGGTTACCGCAGACCATGTAACACTGATATAGTCTTCATAGGTACCCCTGGATGCTGTCACGGACGTTGGACGGTCCAACGTTCTTTTAATATACCCTGTATTATAGCTGCTTAAAGTGCCGACACGCCCGAATGCATCATAAGCGGCAATTTTATAATAATACGTATCCATTGTTTTTACGCTATCGTAATAGTATGTTGACTTTGCACTGTCAATAAGTGTATAAACGCCGGAATAAGTAAGTGAGCGATAGATATTGTAACCTGCAGCTCCGGACACACTGGACCACGATATATAGATATATGATTCATAGGTACCATCCGTAGCACTAACGCTATAGGGGCTATTGAGTCTGTCTATATATCCATAATCGCAATCGGTTGAGGGCCTGCCTCTTTCTCCTTTGGAGTTTGCCGCTGAAATTCTATAATAAAATTGTGTAGAAGTGTCTTGCATTGTATCCCTGTAAGTCGTAGTCGATGACGTAATAGAATCAATAATTGTATAAGCAGTTGCTGCACTGCGGCCTCTATGGATATAATATTTAGCAGCACTATATACACTGTACCATGTCACACGAATATAGGTACTGTAAGAGCCCTTTGAGGCAGATACTGATGAAGGATATGAGATGGATGTGCTGTACTTGTACCCAATCACCACCTTCTTGGACCTGCACTCACCGTATCCGTTCACAGTTGCTACAACATAATAATACACCTGATAATCATCTACATAGTCGTCGTAGTAAACGGTAGGGCCAAAAATTGTTGAATCAAGAAGGGTAACGAAAGGGCCTTCTTTAAGATTTGAACTGTATAACTTATAGCGAATGTTGACATCTTTCCCCAGCCAGTCGATTCTTACATATAAAGAAGAAGAGGTGGTCCCTATCGAATCCACCTGTTCCGGGGGACGTCCATCCGGGGTTGTGAAATTACCGGACACGACGCCGGCACTATCCCATGTGTCAACAGCAATAAATTTATAGTAATAGGTTGTATTCAGCTTCAGGTCCTGAAAAAATAAAGATTCGTCCAGGATGGTGTCATGAATAGTGATAGTGAAGATTGTATCCAGGGAACCGGAAGAGAGCCCGAAAAGTCCTGTGAAGGTAAGAGTGTCATATTTACCGTTCTTATCATAAACTGTTATAGAGCCCCTGATTGTTCCTGCATCCTTCTGGAAATCATAATCGTACCATAACGGCTTTGACGAAAAGTCAGCGGTAATTGACGGGGAAATATTTACCGTCCAGTTATCCCCACCCGGATCATAAGGGTTACTTTGAGAAAATTTTTCATCTCTTATTGCACATTGTGATATATACAGTGCAACAATTACAACAAATAAACCACCGGCTATTTTCTTTATTCTTATCTTCATTTTAACGGTACAATCCTTTCCTGTACACAATTAAAACTGATATTGTTTGCTCTGTGCGAATAGTGTTTAAGAAAAATTCTATCTGTAAAGGGCTATATAAAAAAATCGGTAAAAAAATTTGGGAGCTATAACTATTATAATAATATATCAAAAATATAAGATTTTCTTAACAAATCAAAAAAATCTTTACATTAATTATACAAACAGTATTACAAAAAAATGTCCCCTGTAGAACTAACCCGATTAATTCATAAACTCTGCTTGTATATAATGCAACCTCTTGAAATAAAATGTGGTGTATGGGAATGTCATTCACACCTTCGGCGCACTATAGCCCGCGAAGGCGGCAGAGTCCACCGATGAATCGGTACTTCGCCCTTTGGGAGGAATCCATGCTTACATGTTGGCAATTCACATCAACAAATCGCTCAATTTAGGTATTATTTATTCTTTTATGCAGCCAGTACCGGCTCTGCCTTTGCCTCATTCCTGTAAAGGACATACAGGATTACCCGTGCGCGCGACATGGCGCAGTAGAGCCGCTCCCTCGTTGCCCATCGGCTGTCATTTTCCGTGTCAACATCAAGAAGAATAACAGCGTCCGACTCGCAGCCCTTGAAACGCATATAGGTCATATATGAAATAATATTCCTGCCGTGCTCAACCCCGTTCTCGGAAAGTGTGAAATCACCCATATATGGATCATCACCAATGCAGGTATTCGCCATGCGGTGCCCACCGAGGACAATGATCTTATCTTCGGACAGCCCCTTTTCATTAATCAGTTCTGTAAGTATGGCTTTCAGCATATCTCTTTGGGCGGTATTGTCCGGGCAGAGAGCCTCGACAACCGGTGTGCCTTCCGGCATGTTGGGAAATATAATCATCCGGTTTTGGGCAAAAGGTTTTATATACCGGTATATTGCCTTGGTATTACGGCAGTTTTCAAAAAGGGTTACCGGTTCCGCCTCAAGGGGAATGGATGGATTGGGGCCCAAATTATATACATTCTGGTCCGGGTCATAGAAAACATAGAACAGGCTGTCAGGCTTGAGCATTTTCTGAATGGTCACCCAGTATTCATTATTGAAGTCCTGAGCCTCATCCACTATGACAGCATCGTACGTAATAGGATTTTCATTAAGGAATTTCAGAAACTGACCGGGCACCTTATCTGTCCAGTATTCTCGCCCGCTGCTGTCGCCTTCAGGTCTCCATTCCCTGGGCAGTTTATACAGGCAAAAGCGATGGTAGGGCATGGCAGTACAGTTAGCTGACTGCTTTATAGTCGCCTCCCGAAGCATTTCACCCAGAGGTTCGTTATAACAGAGGAGAAGCACCTTTTTACCGGCGGCAGCGAGCTCCCTGGCCTTTTTCAATGCTATTATAGTCTTACCCGAACCGGCGCATCCCTGTACAAACAGTCTCTTATGATCGTGCATCCGAAGAAGAGTGAGGGATTGGCGTTCAGTCAACCGGTGAATCCGTTTGTTTACATTCTCCACGTAATCGGAAAAACTGACAATGAATTCAAAATTCGGTATAAGAACCTTAAGGACTTTTTCAGTAACAGCCGTACTGTATGTTCTCCTTCTGTCGGCAAGGTTATTCTCGAAAAGAGCTGCAACAGCCCCGTTAATATCCCTCAGTTGAGGGCCGATAAGGGTTATCCCTTCGGCAAATGCCGGCAGGTTATAAAACGCTACATTGACATCAGGAAAGCATACCGCTTTCCCTACATACACAGGAGCCCTGCCGTCAAAATTCTTTTTCAGGAATTCGAGGACTGCGCGTACATTCCGTGCAGCCTGGTCAAAGGGGCTCTCTTTAGCAGGGTTATTGTTCTGAAACCACCGTCCGTTTTCCGGTTCATACCGGATGCTGCCGCCCTTAACCTCAAAGACAAGAATGCCGTGTCGGGGGGAGAAAATGAGAAAATCTATCTCACCGTCAATGAGGTTCCCCCTGAAATTTCTTGGAAGGATATTATATGAGTGAAAAACAGTATACGAGTCATCGAGCCTGTCACGCAGGGCGTAGAAAACATCCATTTCACTATCAGTGACATTTTCACTGTCTATATCCGAAGGAAACATTCTTGCCATAAGTATACTGACCTTTAAAACAGAACCGCTGATTACGGAAAAAGCTAAAAATCTGAAATTTATTTAATATAATAGTATTGCCTGAAATAGTCCACCAATACCCTTCCAAGCTCTTTTTTACGGCTATATTTTCACGATTCCGAGCTGTCTAGCTACTGCTTATCTATTTAGCTACACTTTCAGCATTATTTAAATTAGCACGCGTTATGCAGAAAAAAATATTATTTATTGACTTTTTCTATGCTAAGAGGCATTTTTTTTACTATTCAATGTAAAGTATCTTATCCTTCATTCAACAGGCAAAAGACCTTTATGCATACCCGGAAATCAATTTTTCCAATACATTTGTTTTTTGTAATACCCTGTACCTTTTTACTATACAGTGTAAGTCTCTCCGAACCTGTTCAGCAGGACGCCAGAGCCGAGATAGCTGTATTACCTCTGCGAAACCTGAGAAATATCACCACTCCTGAAATACGGGAACTGACCGAATGGATCGTTTTTAAAATATTCAGCCTGGGAGAAAAAAACATACTCAGTCAAAAGGATATAGAAAGGTTAGTATCATCGGATAGAAGCATAAACCTGGAAACCTGCTTCAGTGATGAATGTATGTTTGCCGTCGGCTCTTTATTAAATGTGGAAAAAATTATTTGGGGAACGGTAGAACCTACTGATATCAAAACAATTTTACTATTATCCCTGGGAGATGTTTCTGAGAAGAAAATCATAAATACTGTTGCCAAACAAATTAAAGGCCCTCTCAGTAACGCTCATCAACACCTATCAGAAATGCTGACACAACTGCTTCAGGTTGATCCTGAATTAGCCAGGGATACCACCCCGCCACCACCAAAGCACTCCTCTGTTGAATTGACAAGCGAACCTCCCGGCGCCCTGATAAAAATAAACGGAGAGGTTATGGGTATAACACCTTTCAAAATAGACTCACTGGATTCAGGGACCTATGAAATTGCCCTTGATTTGAACAGGTACAAACCCTTTTCCAAAAAGATATTTATACCCGAAGGAGTTACTAAAAAGTATCTCATAAAACTGGTAGAAAGATATGGTCATCTTACAGTATTAACTGCTCCCTCCCAGGCTTCAATTACAATGAATAATAAACCTGTTGGCAAAACACCATTTTCATGTGATACAATCGAATCCGGATACTATAAACTCAATCTCACCTATCCTAAATATGTTCCCTGTACTACATCCGTTACAATCTACAGGGGCAAAACCGACACGGTAAAAGTCAAATTAATTTCACAAGCATACGTGGACTCAATAAAGCAGGCAAAAAAGAAAAAACGCCGCATATTCAGAAGAATTGTATTTGGTACTTTAACAGCAGGATTTACTGCAATCGGCGTTTATTATAATAACGAAGCACAAAATTCACTTGCGGATGAAGACAAGGCATACAGTAGTTATAACCAGCCTGACCTATCAGACACAGAATATAAGCGCAGATGGGATATTTACGAAGATGCCGCTAAAAAGACAGATAAATTCATGAATAAGCGAAATGCTTTCTATATTATTGGCGGAGTATTCGGTATAGGCCTTGGTATTTCAATATTCTTTTAACCTGTTCAATATATCAATGCTTTCGAGCGCCAGGCAGGATTGGGATATATAATAAGTGGGAAAAGAAATATAAACACCCCTCATATAATCCGGCATTTAAAATGTAATGCGCATTTGAATTTCAATTCTCAAATATTTTATCTCCCTGAAAAAAATAAAGGATTAAATCTTTATTTTTAGGACGCTAGCATTGACAATTCCCTACCAGCAATCGTATTTTTGAATGGCTCTTTTTAACATGGGTTGAAAAGATAGAGAGAATTGCCGGGATTTTAACTGTGGAATACGAATCGTTTTGTATTTCATATCAAATATTGTAAATTATTTCATTTATAATATATTTTTAGGGCGATTAGCTCAGATGGTTAGAGTACTTGCTTGACATGCAAGGGGTCACTGGTTCAATTCCAGTATCGCCCA
>JAUXBV010000032.1 GCA_030619215.1 Fibrobacterota bacterium
ATAAAGAGAGGTATCCCGGCTACCTGGTAGTATGCTATGTAAATTCCACCGCAGAGATAAAAGCCATGTCGGATATCTGTTGTACCAGTGCAAATGCTCTGAAAATTGCAAAGCAGATACCTGAGGATAAGGGTATTATATTTGTGCCTGATAAGCACCTTGGTGGATGGGTTCAGGAACAGACGGCCCATACCATGGTTTTGTGGGAGGGATTTTGCCCGACCCATGTGTATATCACACCCGGGATGATACAAAAGGCAAAGGCGGAAAACCCGTCGGCTACAGTTTTGATCCATCCGGAGGCACCCAAAGAATCCCGCGATCTGGCAGATGAGGTGTTATCAACCGGCGGTATGTGCAGGTATGTTAAAGAGAACGCGTTTAAAGAATATGTTATTGCCACGGAGATAGGCATTGTACATACCTTACAAAAACAGAACCCGGATAAAACTTTTTACATTGTTGATGAATCTATTATTTGCCCAAACATGAGGAAAGGGTCTGTTGAGGCAGTGTATAAGGCTCTTGAAGGCACCGGCGGTATTGAAGTAACCGTACCAAAAAATATTGCGGATAAAGCGTTGGTTGCCCTGGAAAAGATGTTTGAGATGAGTAAGTGAGAGAAATATTATTTGCGCAAAGATTTATTCAAATAGGTCCCGATTGTTTTTCTGATGTTCTGAACACCTGCAGCTTCAATGCCACCAACGATAACAAGGAACGAAGGAATTCCCGCAACCATACATAAAAGGAGATGCTTCAATAAAGTCAGTTGACTAAAGAAGTATATATTGAGAGCCCATCTTTTTATACCCATACAGATCAGCGCTCCAACAATTGAAATCACCGTTATTATGCCGACATTTTTAACCATTAACGAGAGATGCTTGTTTTTGTAGTGCCTGTTCCAGAAAAACGTTATTGTAAAAAACAGTAACGCCATTGCAAATGTAGCTGTTCGCGCAATACCTAAAGCGCCGATCTTTATTGCAGAAAAATAGTAGAGAGGGAGGCAGACGGAAATGATACAGGTGCTTATAATCATTGGGAAAAAGGTTCTCTGTAGCGCATAATAGGCGCGGATAAAAAGGAGCGCGCCTGCCATAAAGAAAGCGCTCGGAAGATAACTGGAAAATGTTTTCGCGGTCAAGGCCGTGTCTCTTGTATTAAATGCACCGCCTTCCAGAAGAATTGCGATGATGCTGGGAGCAAGCACCATAAAAATGCCGATACATGGTATGAGAAGCGATGCAATTTTGGTAAGTATGGTTGCGAGCATAGTATGCATTTCTTCTATTTTTTTCTCTACCGCCAATTGGGAGAGGAATGGATAAACACCTGCCACAACCGACTGCCCAAATAGTCCGAAAAGCATACTGACAATTTTAAAGGAATAATCCAGGCTGGATATTGCGCCTTTACCGTTTGGGACGAAAGAGGCAAAGTATTTTGGAAAGAGTTCATTGGAAAAGGTCATGCTGAGGCCGATAATGAGAGGTACGGTAATAAGTGCAAAGGTCTTCAGCGTTTTATCTTTCAAATCAATGCGTGGGCGATAGCGCATGCCGACGCTGAGGGCGCCGGGTATTTGAATAGCCACATTGCCAAGGAATGCCCCGATAAGGACGCCCCACGTGAACCCGTCTATGCCGATCGCTTTGTAAAGAAACACGCCGCCACAGATTATGCCGAGGTTATAGAGAACAGGTGTGAGGGCCGGCAAGAGAAACCTTTTTTTTGCGTATTGAACACCGTTGAGCAATGCGCCCCAGAAGAAGAAAAGCTGCGCAGGGAGAATTATTCTTGTCAGACGCAACGTTAATACTATCTGTTTGGGGTTACCGGGATCATTAATGTTCTTGCCTGCCAAAGCAAGAATATCCTGTGTAAATATCATAGAGATTGCTATGGCCACAATAAAGAAAATGGTGCCAACAGTAAACACATTTGAGAAAAAGCGCCATCCCTCTTTTTCATCATTATTGATGAGATAATTTTGGAAGAGGGGGATAAAAGTAATTGAAAGAGCGCTGCCGGCAAGGAAATGGTTAATAAGGTCCGGAATGGCAAATGCGAATATATAGGCGTCAACGTCACCCGAAACACCGGCAAAATATGCAAGAACCTTAATTCTTCCCCACCCCAGTAGTCTGCTGGTAATATTGGAAACAGCCATTATTATTACAGCAGTAGAAACAGCTTTACCTATAGCATTTGATTTCTTTAATTCCGCATCCTTCATGATAGATACAATATAAAACAATGAGTTTCAGTGAGAAACAAAATAAAAGGGCTCATGATTACTCATGAGCCCTTTGACTGTTTATGTGCACTAAGAAAATGGTCTATTTTTTCTTTTTCTTTACAACCTTTTTAACTTTCTTTACCGCTTTCTTAGCTTTCTTTACCACTTTCTTAGCTTTCTTTACCACTTTCTTTGCTTTCTTTACCACTTTCTTTGCTTTCTTTACCACTTTCTTTGCTTTCTTTTTACCCTTCTTGTCTTCGTTTATAATGCGGTAGGTCTGGGAGATTGAAAGCTTGAATTTCTTTGCAAGAGCGGTACCGGAAACGCCTGACTTGTAAGCTTTAACAATCTTCTGATTGCGTTCGACATTCTTAGCAATCACAGACTCAATTCCGTACTTCTTGCGCAATTGATGTACAGCCTGGCGGCTAATGCCAAACTGTTCGCCGATTTTGGCGTCAGTTTTCAGATTCTTCTGCAACTTAATCAATTGGGCTTTTGTGATTCTTGCCATAAAAAAACACTCCTTGATTAATGAAAAGGTGATTGGTAATTTTTTCTATGGAAAACATAAAATAATAATATTATTCCCTGTACGCAATGTTTTTGTTTCTTGTACGTAAACGTTTCTAAATTAATTGATGTCTCTACCACGATACGAGGGAAAAATGACGATATACTGTGGGTTTACAGAATAAAATATATTTGACAACAACACATAGTCAAGGAATGTATAAAAAAATCTTAACAAAGTATACACGTGTAATATTTGCTTGTTAGGTAAAAGAAGAAGCGCGTTCCACATATGGTTGGTCGAACCCTTTATTCATTTATTCATAAAATATAATCACCGACATTTTTCTTTTAATTATTATATTTTTTAAGAGTATATTATTGGATAAACACTCTTGGAAAGAGGTGGCCCGACAGAAGAGAACTTTATGGAGAATTTTTATAGGGAAGGTGCCAGGCTGGGCGTTTGTAAACAGTATCTTTTAGTTTTAATAAGAACCGGCAAAGATAGAGATAGTAATGAATAGCAGAACCGTTAATGACAATATGGTTGATTATATATGCAGTAAAGAAGAGGGCGTTTCCTCTTTGGAACTTGCAGAATCATTTTTGAAATTCAATAAACCCGATAACAAGATGGCCCATATTGCAGTATCAGGAATTTTACAAAGGGAAAAACGATGCGTTTTGGGGCGTGATGGTTTATGGTATATAGAACAAAAATATGACATTAAAACGCAACAGCCGATATGTAATATACCCTGGGCTGTAGTACATATTCTTATGGGTCCGGTAAAAGGTGCGGAAAAAGCGCTGCATATAAGCATTTGGTCACCCTTTCAAACACAGGACTGCATTCTTTCAGAGTGGCTGGTAAATCCGTTATCGCTTTCATATGAAGAGAGGGAAGCTATGACGAGCGGTTATGACCGGCCATTTGACAGCATAAGTACCGCACTATCCCGTGTGATAAAGATATTGGATAGGAGGACAGCCGTATTCCTTTCTTCCCGTCAACAACGCCTTATATTTAAACACTGTAGTAACATGGGAGAATTTCTAAGCGACGATACACTGTTACTTAGCCAGCTTTTTAAGATTGTTGGAATAACTGTTCCGAAACCTGTTGAGCTTATCCCATGCTTCAAGATATTATTTAGCAGAGACCCAACAATAACCTCAGCATGCCATTATGGAGAAGCGCTCTCTGAATGTATTCGAGAGTTGGTTCTGCGGTTGTCAGAGATGAATATTAATACAAGAGAAGAGCTTGATGTATATGAACAAAAAGAAATCCTTACGGCGAATTGGGTTAATGCTGTTTTTTCGTTGTCCGATATAGCAGCCTTACCTCAATCACCTGGCGTATATGGATTTAAAAACCGTAAAGGTGAGTATGTTTATATTGGAAAAGCAAAAAATTTGAGAAGAAGATTAATGAGCTATTTTCGAGATACCGAGGAATCCCCGGAAAAACTTGAAAAGCTTCGGCAGGAGGCTTATGAGCTTAAAACATATAAATGCGGTTCAGAACTGGAGAGCCTTCTTTATGAGCATAGACTTATAAAAAAATATCAACCGATCTTTAATTTGAAGGTTGATATCAATGAGCGGAGAGGGTTTTATGCTCCATTGCAGGATTGTGTGGTACTTTTACACCATGCACAGAAAGATAAGGGTATGTCTTTCTGGTTCAGGCAAGAGCAAAAGATTCTGATAAAGCCATTTAATGTTGATTTCGGAAAAAATGAGGACCTGATAAAACAGCTCGAAGTGTTCTTTTTTAAAGAAAAATTACCCGCGGATTATACCGATTTCCCGGAACAGGAGATCGTTTTCAGATGGGTAAAAAGGAAGAAAGAATCACTTTCGATAGTGCCGGTGTATCGGATGGGTTCGGCAGAGGAGATATTTGATGCTATGAGGGGTTATTGGAAGGATGTGGAAACCGGTATCAGAGAATGAAAGGTTGGTTTCAAAGAGAAATATTATCGGTAAAATGAGCCTATGTTAATGAAATTTATACTCTTTTAGGCAAGCATTCAATAATTTGACCTTTCGGAGTTTTACTATATATTTTGCGATTGTATTTAATTTTTTTTTATGATATTATTTATGTAAAAGTTTTAAAATTGAGGGTACTGAAATGGATAGTTATGAACATGATCATGATCGGTATGTGAGAAAGAACAGAATGATAGCAAGCGGATATAATATTGACAGGCATGATCGTGATATGGAAAAGAAGGGCTTTTCGCGTCAGGACAGGCAGAAAGATGCATCCTGTTTTAACTGCAAGTTAAAACAGAAATGTGCGGAATTCAGGAAGAAGAGAAGCGGCGGCTCAATGGGGGCGGTTTCTTTTGATGGTAGCGAAAGATTCATATGCGATCGATACATTCCTGCTCCTGCAGATAAAAAGATAATGTCTGATAAACAGATAAAGTCACTGATGAAAAATTTTAAGAAGGGTCGTTGTTAACTTGATTAATTAACATTGCCTATTTAAATCGCTGTAAGTGTGCTTAACATTCAACATTTAAAATCTGGTAAATCTGGTAAATCCTGAACAATCCTGATTAAGGAAGGTATATGGAAAATTTACCTCTTCAAATTTATAAGAAGGCATATGATTTACACTACAAAGAAAAAAAACTGCTTGAAGCCGGTAATATATATCAGGAGATAATTCAAAAATTTCCCGATACCGATGTGTCGGTATATGCATCTTTACAACTGTCAAAAATACGATCCAATAGTGTGTCAGTCGGTGTGTCTAATAGAAAAGTTTCTTCCGGCCGGTTTATATGGTTTCTTATTATTGTAAATCTTGTTCTTACGGCAGGAATAATTGCGGGGCTGGTAATAAATATCCAAATGGTAAATAAGCGCCAGAAAACTATTTCTAAAATTTCTCAGACCATCGGAAAGCTATATGCCGGAAAAGAAGAGGAAGCGCTTTCTATCCTTAATGAGCTGAAAATAACCGCGAGAAATGATATAACACCATTTATAATTTCTGCAGATATTTATTTAAAAAAGCACGACTTTAACAAGGCGCGTACGGAATATAAAGCATTCCAGAGTTTATATCCGGGCAATCCGCTTGTTGTAGCGGGAATTAAGAGGATTAATAAAGAAGAAACCGGTTATTTGGAGAACGAAAAGAGGGAAAGAAAACTAAAAGGGGCAAAACTGGAAGAGGAGAAGAAAAAAAAGAAAGAAGAAAAGACAACTCCGAAATATAAAGAGCCAAAGCCTCCTCCGAGAATTATTCAAAAAGAAGATATCACCTATTTTTAGTTGTATTGGTAAGCGTTATGCATAATTTACATGAAATCGAGAGATATGTTTCAGAAGGATTCGTTTTAGATTGGGGCGGTAACTGGCGCCCCATACATGAAGTAATCGAAGAGGAGTGCAACTATCTTAACCATCTTGAAAACGGTGAAATTGTTGATAATGGAAGATGGGTAAAAATAGATGATTTGTTGGAAGCGGTTTCCCCTGAAGCAACAAGTGAATATAAAGAAGCGGAAAGGGATATAAGGCATGACCATTTAGAGACTAAGGTAATTAAGAATAATTTGGGAAAAACTGCCGATGTTGAAGATAATGCTTTGTTGAATGAAATCAGGGGAGAGATTGAGAAAGTTTTGGATATCGATGCCCAAAAAGCTTCAACTGCCGTTGAAGATAATAATGAAAGAGAGAATCAAAAACAAGTTTCAAAAAATATTTCCCCGGAAAAAAAGGAGAGCGCCGAAAAAGAGACCAAAGAAATAGAAACAGTAGAGAACAACCGGAAAACAGAGGCGCCAACAGAAATTTTAGAAGAGAAAGCCGATTCTTTTGAGGCGGTGTTACCCAGGGAAGAATCTAAAGATAACGGAGATTTGGATACCAAGTCATTGAAAATTGCCAAAGCTGAAGCTGGCGCTACTACTCAAAGTAGATCTTCAGGTAAGAAAAAGGCTGCTTCTTCAGGCGAGTGGGATAATGCTCAATTATTAAAAAACAAGCTGATTATTATTCCCATTGCAGCTATTATTGTTATAGCGATAATAATTATTGTGGTTGCTATGTTATACTAAAGCACAAGGTGCACCAAAAACATCTACCATTAACGCCAAGCGACATTAACGCTTGACAATATTAGCGTTTTGCGTTATATTTATAGTATGATAGCATCATTTCGTTGCAAAGAAACCGAAAAAGTATATAATCGCCAATATTCCAAAAAACTCCCTCACTCTATCCAAAAGACAGCAATGAGGAAATTATGGCAGATTGATGCAGCTGTAAATATAAATGATTTGCGTATACCTCCAAACAATCAACTGGAAACGCTCAAAGGAGGCAGGAAAGGTCAGCATTCAATACGCATAAACAGGCAATATCGAATATGTTTTAAATGGAGAAATAACAATGCTTATGATGTCGAAATCGTTGATTATCATTAGGAGGGAAAAATGAAAAGAGAAAAAATATCCAATATCCATCCTGGCGAAATCCTTATAGAAGAATTTATGAAGCCGATGGAACTGAGTCAATACAGAGTTGCAAAGGATATTAATGTGCCTCCGAGAAGGATTAATGAGATAGTTCATTGTAAAAGGGCAATAACAGCTGACACGGCATTACGTTTATCAAAATATTTCGGTACCAGTGCGCAATTCTGGTTGAATCTTCAAACACATTTTGATTTAGAAAAAGAAAAAGATAAATCACTAAATAGAATAGAGATAGAGGTACATCCTCTGGAAAAGGTGAGACGAAAAGCCGCATAACATTATGTAAAAGCAGAAAGTCTATTTCCATAGCCTTCGGCTTAACATACTGTTATAGGGGCAGGTGTTCGTAAAGGAACTGGGATAAAAGTGGCCCCTGTTTATTTCTGTCAAAGTGGTGCTTTGCCCGATCCCTTCCATTAGAGCCCATTTTTTCGATAAGATCCGGCCTCTCAATAAATCTGCCGATTGCGCCTGTAAATAATTTACAATCACCATAGGGCACAAGAATACCGGTTTCGTTATGTATTACAATTTCCGGAATACCTCCCGTATTAAAGGCTACGACCGGTAATCCGCAGCCCTGAGCTTCCGCAACAGCCCGCCCAAACGGTTCTTTTAGGGACGCATTACAAAATATGTCATGAGATAGAAATACTGATTCGGCGTCACTGGTATAGGGTAATAAATGGCAATATGAAGATAGATGTAATTGTTCAATTTTTTTCTTTAACTCGTTTCTGTAGTCATCGGACCAGTAGAGCGTGTCACCCACCAAAGAGAGCTCTACTTTACTGGAAGGATATTTATTCAGAACCATTGAAAGAATATCTATTAAAATGTGGCATCCTTTCCAGGGAACTGTTCTTCCGAGATACAGTAGTTTTAGCATTGTAACCTTATCATATTTTTTGGGAGACAGGGAAAGGGAAACACCATTATAAATAACGCAGGCCTTGGCGAGAATATTTTCGGGGAGATTTTGTTTAACGGCATTGGAAATTGCTATAACAGAACTATTTCCACCGGGGAATAAAATTTTATAAATAAATTCCGGCATAGATTTTTTATCAAAAATTTCGCGTATATGGAAACAGCATTTCCCCGTATACCCTATTCTTGACAGTATAAATAGTGCAATGTGTGATTTTGGGACATTCGCATGAATGAGATTCGGCTTAATCTGTAATATCAGTCTCCGTAACCGGAAGACATATACAATGAAAGCAATTATATCCTGCCAGGATAGCAACAATGTGCGAAGAAAATTCCACCGTCTGACATTTTCCAGGGAGCTGGAACAGGGCTCAACATGGCATCTCACATTCATTCGTGAAGCTTTCTCAAGCAAGGGCCCCGGCTCGCTCGTTATTAAGTGGCAGGTAAACCTCCCGCCGGCGAAATATAGTATGTCAAGGAGGGAGTGTTCGGCTCCCCCCAGTTGTTTTGCCCAGTGGTTAAGAAAGAGTACTATCGGTTTATTGTTTCCAGACATAATAGTTTATTAGGTGTTCATAAGCGTTTTTAGTAAGACTTTCTGCATGAGACGGGTTGTTTGATAAGTGACTGATACTACTCACGAGCTCATCGATATTCCCGGGCTTTACCAGGATCCCGCAATTACCATTATCAAGAACCTCGGTGATGCCGCCTGATGCACTGGCAACTATTGGCAGGTGGTATGCCATTGCCTCCAATAATACTATACCAAACCCTTCAATACCTTTCGACGTCTTAAGTGACGGGAGTACAAAGATATCCGCCCTGCAAAATTCCTTATGTAAGAGATCATCAGAAAGATCTCGTTTTATAGAGACGTTATTAAGCAGGTTAAGATCAACACACATTTTTTTTAAAGTGTTGTATTCTGGCCCTTCGCCGGCAATAACGAAGTCAAAATCACCTGTTTTAACCAGTTCATGAGCGGCTTCAATAAGATTCTTATGCCCCTTATGTTTAACAAGCCGGCCCACCGAGAGAACGGCAACATTATTATTCAGCTCTTTTTTACGAGTATCTGTAAGGGAGGGTAGCGTTATACGCGGAGGAACAATATCAATTTGTTGAGGCAGGTTTAACTCCCGCAAAAGCTTCTCTGAATAGGTTCCCAGGGCATAAAATTTCCTGGCTCTTATGAGAATTTTTTTTAACAGATAGTTTTTAACAGATTTTCTTTTCAGGGCAATAAGCTCGGAGCCGTATGTGTAGACTATATAGGGCATGCCTGTTATTTCATAAAGAAGCCAGGGAACAAATGCCGCATACAGGTTACCGCACTCAACCGTGAGGTTCCCCCGGTTGCGTTTACAGAGAAGAAGATAAGAAAATGCAAGTACAAGAAGGGATATTTTTCTATTTACAAAATCAAAAGGTGAAGTAAAATATTTTACAACCGGTTTTAATTTTATAAGGCTGGCTGTTCCGTATGGTATACCAGCTACATAAACCAGGTCATTTTCATCGTAACAGAATCGTACAATACCGAACAAATATTTTTGAATACCACCGATATCAGGTGGGAAATCAAGTGTAATAAGGAGTTTCACGTTACTATGGTTCCTTGGTGAGTCTCGTCAATTGTTTCTTCATTTTCAGCTGCGTCCGGTTTGTTAAAAACCGACAGTTGTACCAAAACACCGTTCCAAAACCAGAAGTATATATCACCCGGAAAATAGTGAATGTGGGTTCCGGTGATACTAACAATAGCGAATACAATATTTAAAATAGTTATACCTTTCGCCAGGGCGACAATATCCGGGTTCCCGGATGAGTCTATTGTACGCAGGCCGATTAAAATAAAGACAACAAAAATTGCTGCAATGAAAAGCATTCCGGGATACCCGAACTCGGCAAGATATGTGAAATATAAGGAATCCGCTTTCAGGCACCCGAGCCCCCGGCCAAGAAAAGCGAGCGCCGGATCTCTTGCATAGTTAATTAAGTTCCTCCAGAGCTGAAGGCGGACAAGAAACGAATGCTCTCCGAGCGGATCATACAAGGCTGTTGCCCTGTCTGACACGAGGAGCTCAAAATATTGTTGACTCTGAGAAGATTCCTGGGCGGTCTGCCGGGAGGGAACGATTTGAAAACCGCTATCAAGAGGCTCAATAAAATATTGATATCCGATATAAATAAGTATTAATACTCCAAGCGCTAAAAAGCGGTACCTGTTACCTTTTATTCTGAAGAGAACAAACCAGATTAACAGGGATATCATTATACCAACCCAGCTTGACCTTACCGAGGTGATCAGTGCCGCGTAAAAGATGACCGGGATAATGAGAAGGAGAAAGAGATGTAATTTTTTTTGAGTCCATATCATGCACATTAAAATTCCGATAATTGTAAGTTGTAAATAATCGGCCAGGACAACCGGTGCTTGAAAAATAGAGAACGGCCTGGCTATGCCTTTTATAAAAAGTGTTGAAAATTCTATGGATGAGAACCATACCATTTCAGCCTTTGAATAACCGTTGTAAAGCTGGTTAATGCCGTAGAGGGATGCTATTATTCCAACAATAATTGTGATATACCAGAAGTTTTTCAGGTGTGAAAGCTTATCCGCATATATAGTTGCGATAAAGAAAAAAAGTACCGGTGGTCCGTAATATTTAAATTTTGCAAGTGCTTCTGCAAGAGGGAGATAATTCAGAAAAACGGTACGAATTATTAGATACACAAAATAGACGAATACGATTTTAATGTAAACGGATATTTCTTCATAGCGGCCTCTTCTCTCTTGAAATTCAAAAAACAGGCCAAGGAGAATGAATACCAAAAAAAGGTCACCGACTATAATTAACGGGTCAATAGATGGCCGGTCGTAAACTAAATAGTATAAGCGGCGAATATAAGGAATAAAGGGAGAGACAATGAAGACAGCATAGAGCCCTATTATCGGTTTTCTTAAAATAGGGTAGAACAAGAGGAGTGACAGGATTACGACAAATTCTAGTTGCCTCGGTATATGAACAAGTTTATATGCTATTAGGTGGCCGACAATAGCTGCAAGAATTACTATTAAATAGTATTTAATGTGTTCTTTCATTACAGCCCGATACAATGAGTTATATGATTTTTAATTATCTAAAGTTTTTTTTAACTGATCAGTGAATGGTACAAACGCTCATATTCATTTGCGATAGTTTTTATGTCAAATTTTTTTTCGACATAAAACAAACCATTGTTTTCAAATGTTTTTCGTAAATTTTTGTCTGAAATTACCCGGCTAATACCTGTTGATAATTCAGCGTCAGTAAGAAGTAAGCCGTTATAATTGTGCCTGATAACTTCTTTAATCCCCGGATTATCAACGGCAACAACAGCCGTACCGCATGCCATAGCTTCGATAACAGGAACACCAAAGCCCTCATAAGAGCTGGCCATACAGTACACCCATGCCTTTTGAAATTCTGTAATCAGCTCCTCTTCGGAAAGGTTTCCCAGATATTTTACATTAGTCCCGTAACAAGGTTGTGGACCGACAACCGAAAGTATGCATTCGTGGTTCTCTTTAAGTATATCATTATTGAATATTTTTAATAAGTATTTTCCGCGCTTCCGGCTATTAAGGTCGCCAATAAAAAGGATGGAGGGCTTTTCGGTTTTTTTACCGGATGGCGTGTATCTGTCAAGTGGAACACCGCAGGGAACCACTTTTTTTACCAGAGGCAGGGCTGCCTGGGTTGATCCGGAGATACCTACTTTCAGGCTTTTATGAAAGCAGGAAATCCATTCAAAAAAATAGAACAGCCACTGATACATAAAACGGGACGTCTTTTTAGCATACAGGGCTTCAAAAAGTGCGGAGCCGTAGAAAGTGCGGATATGCCCGTTTCTGTCATTGACAAGGTAGTCATCACCGTGAAAATGAAGAATGTCAAAGCTTTCGGTATTTACTTTTATGAAACTGAATGCCGGGTCGAATTTACGCAAAAATGTAGAACTGCTTGTAAATGACAGCTTAACATGGTTATACCGTGCATCATCCGGCCGCGGGCTGAATGAAATACAGGTAAGGTCATGCCCGCGCATAACAAGGGCATTGGCCAGGCGATGCACCTGAACGGAAACGCCATTAGGCTTATCCGAAGGAAGCTCTTTACTAAAGAACGCTATTTTAATAGGGAGACCTCCTGATAATTTATACAAAAAATGGATGCCTGAAACGAAGACTGCCATAAAGCAGCGCTCCAAATACTACAAATGGTGACAGGGCAAAAGAGATAAACTCCCTTAACCATTGAATCGGGCTGTTTATAAAAGGTAACCCGGCCCGCCTTATGGTAAAAAGGAAAACAGTTAAAGCATCAATTGAAACAAAAACGAAGGTGTAGTTACTGAATAACGTAATGCCAAAAGTAAGCAGTAAGTGAGCAAGAAAAATTAATGCTATCCCGCGCGGGTAAGGGGTACCAATATGGTGCCTGTATAATTTATTATGCTTTGCATGCAGGAGAGGATCAAACCGGCGGTTTATGCAATTTTTAAGCAGGTCCCAGTTTTCGTTTTTACGGAGCCTGTGCTTAACCTTAATGTCATGAGAATATCCGATAGAGAACCCTGCTTCAATTAAGGAATATGCCAAATCAACGTCTTCCCGCTGAATAGTAAATCGCTCGTCAAACATCTTTATCTCAATAAGAGCATTCCGGCGGTAAAAAATGTTA
>JAUXBV010000454.1 GCA_030619215.1 Fibrobacterota bacterium
ATGTTGACCCTTCCTTCAACCCGTCAATGACCGTTGACCGGATGGGAAAATGGGCTATGATTGTGGAAGGCGCAAATACGTATTCCCCGGATCCTGCACGGAAAGCGGCGCGCGCACGAATGGAGCGTGCTGTTTACTGGCAGGCAGGCGTGCTTATAGCAACGGATTACCTGGTTAACTCCGGCGGTGTTATCTATGCGGCACAGGAGCGCAATATTAAAACCCCTTCCCAATTACTGGTCCCGGAAAAGATTAAGGGCAACAGGAAAGCGATAGACAAATGGTTGATAGATCATAAGGCTGATTTTGAAAAGCTTGCGGAAAAGAGAAGAAAAGCGGGTGACGCAAAGGTTAAAGAGGTTATCAGCCGGAATATGAAAGAGCTGGTTGACAGGTTGATCGCAGATCCGGATTTGCTTCCCTGCGGAGCGGCTGAACAGATAAGCATCAGCCGAATTACCTCCAAAGAATGGCATCGCACGGTTGCTGATGTGATGGGGCCGATACCTACTATAAATATAAAGAAAACCACGCGCGATGCGGCGCAGATACTCATTGAGGAGAACATCGACATCCTCGCTGTTGTTGATGACAGCGGTAAGCTCAAAGGTGTTATTACTGACTGGGACGTTACCCGCGCTTCCGCTTTAGCATGTGCGGAAGACCTGCCTATTAATGATGGCATGACGGAAGATGTAATTACAGCACAAACAACTGATAGTATATTGGATGTGGTACGAAAACTTGAGCTCTACGAAATATCCGCCGTACCGGTTGTAAAAGGGGAGAAGGTTTTGGGTGTCGTAACCAGCGACCTCCTTGCAAGGCGTTCTCTTTACCTGATTTTAAAGGCTCAGGACGATTAAGAGCAGTTTTACTATTTGTTTGCGTGTCCTCCTTTTTCGCTATCGCTCGAAGTACCTTGTCTGAAGCTTTAGCGAAAAGGGATATTTTGGTGCTTGTAATTTGGGTTTTTTAACATTACAGTATTCAAATGTTAATGTTATTGAATAATACAATAAGCGTACCTTCCAATTGCATATTTTCAAGCCACAGTCTCATGTAGTAGCTATTAGACTTCATTTATTCCACCAAATTCCTCTATTTATGACTATGTTTATAACATAAGGACACTTTTGCGAAAATCCCCCTCCCATCAATTTCAAGCGGGTAATATTTAGCATTGCTTACATCATATAATTAGCTAAATATCAAAGCGTTATATCAAGTATCAAATAATAGGTAAGGAAAAATCCTGAAAATTTTTGTATAATTAAATAAGTACAATACTATATAGTTTAAGCGCTTTAATAAAGTTGGTAAAAATATTTTTATGAGCCATTTAACAAATAATAAAAAACTGCTTTTTAAAACTCTTCATTGCGATTATACATTCTTTATCACTTTAATCTCCTTCTTATTTATTTCCTCATTAACAGTACAGGCTGCTGGAACGAATAAGGTATTAAGTGAAGCTCCTCTTAATCCTGAATTTGAGGAGTGGCAGAACAGTAATACAAGGTTTGAATTGTATTACGATATACAAGGAGAGGAACACTCACTTGGATTAATCCCTGAGCCTTTTGACTGGTCGCATTTACATACTCAGGAAGTCAGGAGTGCTGCTTCTCTTGCACTTCCTACCAGCTTTGACCTGAGAGATTCAGGTCAAGTCACTTCTGTAAAGGACCAGGGTACCTGCGGCAGTTGCTGGACCTTTGCAACCTGTGCTTCCCTTGAAAGCAACATATTAAAAAATCATAGTGAGACCTGGGATTTTTCCGAGCAGAACCTGAAGAACACGCATGGATTAGACTGGGGCCATTGCGATGGAGGTAATTCTGCAATCAGCACTGCCTATATGTCACGGTGGGGCGGCCCTGTCAATGAAACCGATGACCCTTATGACACTACAAACAGTACATCATCGGGTGGTTTAACTGTCCAGAAGTATTTAAAATCGATATTAATATTTTCAACTCAGGACGATATAAAAAATGCACTTATGACCTACGGTGCACTCTATACAAACATGCGTTGGGAGAACGCCTATTATACTTCGTCAGATACTACTTATTACTATAACGATACTTTTAGTACTAACCATGCTGTGACACTGGTTGGTTGGGATGATAATAAAGTTACGGCAGCGACACCAAATGGTGCATGGTTGATTAAAAACAGCTGGGGTACGTCCTTTGGTAACAGCGGTTATTTCTGGATCTCATATGATGACACAAAAGGTGTTCAGACCGCGGAAGCCTTCTGTAATACTGTTCCTACCTCAACCTATACGACAAATTATCAGTACGATCCTTTAGGAAAAACATCAGCTGTAGGGTATAGTTCTGAAATTGCATGGGGAGCAAATATTTTCACCGCAGCAAGTAATGACAGCCTTAGCGCAGTAGGATTTCATGCGCTCGCCGCTAACACATCCTATGAAATCGCTGTTTACGATTCGTTTAATACTTCTACCAACAGGTTCTACGATCAGCTGGGTACTACAACTTCTGGCAGTGTTACCAATGCCGGATATCATACCATTTCACTAAGCCCAAAAGCAGCGCTGCAAAACGGTAACAATTTCGGAATAGTGGTAAAATTTACTACACCCGGGTATACTTTTCCAATTCCTATGGAAAAGAATATTGCCGGTTATTCATCTGCAGCCAGTTCAAATCCGGGAGAAAGCTATATAAGCAGTGGTGGGACAACATTTTCAGATATTACCGGCTCCTATACGAATGCAAATGTATGTATTAAAGGATTAACTGTTTTAACAGGAAACCGCGCGCCCGAACTTGGATCAATCGGCAATAAAAGTATCGATGAAAACCAACTGCTCTCATTTTCAGTTTCAGCAACAGATCCTGATGGAGGCGATGTATTAACATTAACAACAAGTGCGCTTCCCACAGGAGCTTCATTTACAGACAATGGCAATGGTACCGGGGATTTTTCCTGGACACCCACCTATGAACAATCGGGTTCACCTTCAGTCACCTTTACTGTAACAGATGATGGTACACCTAATAAATCAGATGATGAGACGATCCAGATAACAGTAAATAATGTAAACCGAGCCCCGGTTCTTGCAGCTATCGGTAATAAAAGCACGGATGAGAACCAGTTGTTAAGTTTTAGTATTTCAGCCAGTGATGACGATGGAGATGGATTAACCATAACGACCAATACTTTACCAACGGGAGCCTCTTTTACAGACAATGGCAATGGTACGGGCGATTTTTCCTGGACGCCCACCTATGCGCAGTCGGGTTCACCTTCAGTGACCTTTACCGTAACGGATGATGGTACACCAAATGAATCGTATAATGAGACAATCCAGATAACGGTGAATGACGTAAACCGAGCTCCGGTTCTTGCTGCTATAGGTAATAAAAGCACGAATGAGAACCAGTTATTAAGTTTCAGTATTTCAGCCAGCGATGACGATGGAGATGGATTAACCTTAACGACCAATACTTTACCGACAGGAGCTTCGTTTACAGACAATGGCAATGGCACGGGCGATTTTTCCTGGACACCAACCTATGAACAATCGGGCTCACCTTCAGTGACCTTTACCGTAACAGATGATGGTTCGCCGAATGAATCGGATGATGAGACAATTCAGATTACCGTAAATGATGTAAACCGAGCTCCGGTTCTTGCTGCTATAGGTAATAAAAGCACGGATGAGAACCAGTCATTAAGTTTCAGTATTTCAGCCAGCGATGACGATGGAGATGGATTAACCATAACGACCAATACTTTACCAACGGGAGCCTCTTTTACAGACAATGGCAATGGTACGGGCGATTTTTCCTGGA
>JAUXBV010000531.1 GCA_030619215.1 Fibrobacterota bacterium
GGTAGTCTTTAATTTTTTGGTTTTGTTATTTAATTATTTCAATTTTTATCCGGTCGTAATAAATATATCTATTTTTACCCGTTTAATTCAAATTATTGAAATTAACTTTTAAATGCGCAAAATGATGTGTTTCCGGTCATACACTATTTAACATTTTATTGTTCAAGAAGAGCACCTTTGTTCTCTTTTCAAGGGCTTGTATTACTGTGTCAACATAAACCGTTTACTCATTGACATTTCGTCCTGGGAAAACCTGACGATATAGCATCCGGATGGTAAGGAATTTGAATGAGCATCCTTCCCGTCCCAGGTAATTGTATGCGAGCCAGGTTCGTTTTTCACCGGTAAATCCTTAACAAAACACCCTTTTGCCGTAAAAATAGAGATCTGCGATATTTTTTTTGCATCCGGAAGATAATAGTGAATTTCCACTTTGTTTAATTGTGCTTTAATCTCTATTTTCTGTGATTTAATTAAATTGTTATAACCATCTGAATTTGCCGGCTTATCATATGCCTTGCAATTGCGATTGGATGTTGGACAGCCGGCAGCATAATACATGGCGTCGTCATGGTCGATATAAATCATAACAGGGTTGGATCTTACGCTCATGGTTCTCACATCATGGCCGCGATTGCTTAATGCGGTTAGTACGGAGCTCGGGACATTACTTGATACATAAAGCCTTGCCAGCACCGGAGGAGTCTGACTGAAAAAACTTGTATAGTGATTTGTTGTAAAGCGTGGCACCGAAACAGCGTCTTTAGGCATCATTTCAAATTCAAGGAAATTCAGAAAAAGGTTCAGCGTTGACTGTTCCTGCTCGTCACCGCCCGCTACTGCAATTGCCAGGATGGGTTTCCCATCCTTTGTCACAATGGTTGGCGTGAGGGTAATACAGGGCCGTTTCCCCGGCGCAATGCGGTTAGGGTGGTCGTCCCAGTTGTTCAGGCTTATCAGGCGGGTACCGTGAACAACACCGGTACTGCCCACACCTGCATTACTGCCCCAGCCGCTCGGGGTGCAGGCAACCATGTTGCCCCACTTATCGACAACACAGCAGGTGGTAGTGCCTTTGGGCCATTTCAGGTTGGGATGAGGATTGGGATTCCTTGCCAGCTTGTTAATAGGATCGCCCGAAATAATTGAATCCGATGCCCGGCTCATACTGATCAATTCCCGGCGCAGGCTGATATATCCGCTGTCAAGAAGCTCTTCCAGGGGAATATCCTCGAACAACGGGTCTGCCAGGTATTCATCACGGTCTGCAAAACATAATTTCATGGCCTCTGCCAAAACGTGAATATAGTCTGTAGATAAATGTCCCATTCCCTTTAAATCAAAAGGCTCAAGCATTTTGAGCGTTTGAAGAATAAACGCCCCCTGTGTCCAGGTATTACATTTGTTTATGGTATATCCCCTGTAGGTGTCGGTTATCGGGTCTTCGATATTTGTGACGTGTGCTGCAAGATCCGCTTTCCGTAAAAACCCTCCTTCCTGCCGATACCATGCGTCAAGGTCCTCCGCAATATCGCCGCGGTAAAAACGGTCGGATACTGCCTGTAATTTTTCTTCATAGGTCCCGCTGGTGTTCTGCTCGGATTCAATAAGCTTTCGCAGGGTAGCGGCGAGTTCGTCATACCAGGAGACGCCGCCATTGTCAAGAATTCTCAATGCAGGCTGGGCCACCTCTTCAAAGGATAATTTGCCCCATTGTTGCATTGCAGTGACACACAAGTCAATAACCGCAGGCACCGCAGCGGACTTGATGTTATCCGAAGCATCGGGATCCGGGATTCCATTTGCAAGCAGCCAGTCAATAGCCTGGCTGTCCAGGGGAGCCCGTCCCTGCCCGGAGAGGCATTTTATCTCGCCGGTCGCCGCTTCAAAGTGAATAAACGGTACTTCACCTCCCACGCAGAAGAGGCTTCTATCTTCAAGAGTCAGTACAAGAAGGGTTGCAGCAGCAGCGTCTGCTGCTGTGCCTTCTTTATCCTGGAGTATTTCTATACCGGCGTCAGCCGATTTCATGGTTCCACCGCCGGCAACAGCACCGCCATCACCGGATGCATACCAGGTTTGGGCAAAAACCGCACTGCCCAATATTGCGAGTAATAAAAAACCAACAAATAAAACCGGGATTTTTTTTTGTTTAATACATTGAAACATTTTATTCCCCCTAGTCTAAATTATTTTCCAGGCAACCATCTAAACATGTATAACGATGAAATCACCTGCCGGTAAGCTTACATTTAACATCCAATCCGGTCAGGTGCATTGATAAGTTATGTCACGGTAGTCAGATTGTTCGGCTCCAAAATTTAATGCAAAAATACGTTTTTAAACGCTTTTTTCTCTCGTGTACGATAGATTCCAAAGTCCTTATCAATGCTTGCAATATCTCTAATTTTCATTCTTTCGCATAAAACGACCAGAGAAGCATCAGCGAAATCCATGGGAAGATCAGAATACTTTTCGGTAAGTTCAATAATTCGCAATAGGTCTTCGGTTAAAATATCAGCAATCGATATTCCTCCATCAAATACCCAGCGCAGAAAATCAACCTGGACTCTTACACTATAATCCAAGAGATGGGATACCTCTGTGATGACTGCATAGTTTGAAATCAGTTCCCCTTTGAGCTTTTTGATGAATTCCAGGGCATTTTTATGGTATTTGTCATCTTTGTCAAACAGAGCGATAAGTGGCCCCGAATCAATAACGATTCTTTTTGACATTTAGCTTCTCCTTGAGAATTGATTTTCTATCCATAGAAAGGTTTCCACGTCCACTACCTTCTCGACCGAACACTTTTTTCCCGAGCTCCCAAGGCGTGAGTCTCCTTGATTTCTTTTTTACGAAATCAGAAATCAGATTCCTGATAAGTTCGGACTTTGGCTTTCCTGTCATCTTCGCGTAATTATTTAACTCGCGCTCAAGTTTGCTATTTAAACGTAATGATATCGACATACAAACCTCCTTATCTGTATTACATAATGTAATACATCTAGGGTAAAATGTCAATAGTTTTCTGGATTCTTTGGGATTGAATGTCGAGGGTGAGCTGTCCGCCACCCGGTCCGAAATTCGGGTGGAGATGAAAGCGCACCCTCGACAATGAGCACAGCAGATTATCTGCTGCAGCAAGTGGTTATGCGAATTAGTGAAAAAACGAATTCGGTAATTTCACCTGTGGTCCTTCGGGTTCCTCCACTTCAAACCCA
>JAUXBV010000029.1 GCA_030619215.1 Fibrobacterota bacterium
CTTACCATAGATTCAAAAAAAGGAGAAGGTACCAGGGTAAAAGCAACGTTTAAGCTCAGCCATCCGGATATCAAGCCCATGGGAGATATGATTGAAACCATTGCTGTTCTTATCGCTTCACATCCGGAAATAAGATTTATTTACAACTATGAAGGAGTTGAATGTAAACAATTTTTTGATTCGCACAAATCATAGAAACAGGAAAACAACACATTATCCTATGTATAGGATAATATTGAGTAGAAGCGGACAGGTCATATCAAATATGCCCTGCCGCTTAACTCACTATTAATCAATAAAATACGAGGTTAGCTATTATGATTACCTTTACTATCAATGACAAGGAATTTCAGGTTGAAAAGAAGAAAACCGTTCTGGAAGCGGCGCTGGAAGCTGGAATAAAGATCCCCACGCTCTGCTACCACCCGGATTTAACTCCTTACGGGGCATGCCGCCTCTGCCAGGTAGAAGTAATCAAGAGGGGCTGGCCGTCGCTTCAGCCGGCATGCTTATATGAGGTTTTCGACGGCTTGATTGTTAAAACCGACACCGAGCGGGTACAGAAAACCCGGAAAATCATTTTTGAGCTACTTTTGGCAAGAGCCCCCGATTCAGAAAAGATAAAAGAACTTGCTGCTGAATACGGTGTTACAGAGACTCGTATAAAGCTGAAAGGTAAAAAGGAAAACTGTATTTTATGCGGTTTGTGCGTGCGTGCATGCTCTGAGGTCTCTCAGCGGAACGCAATAAGCTTCTCCTTCCGGGGAAGTAAAAGACATATTCAAACACCTTACAACGAAGTATCCCAGACCTGTATCGGCTGCGGCGCGTGCGCCTATCTCTGCCCCACCGGCAGGATACAGATCGAGGAAGCGGACTAACAGAAGCCTGTTTCGTCAAGAACCAGGCTGACAATCGCACCCACCGATTCCTCAACACTCCTTGACAGCCCAGGGCACGGATAAAAGCTCCGATTCGACCAAGTGATCACACAGAAGCATTAGTTAATCCAGGATTATAACAGAAACGGTGAAAAATAAACGGTAAGTGTATCGGCCCTTTTCAATACATTATAAACAAAGATTATAAATATTGGAAATCACCTGATCGCCTTTTTAATAAAAGTATAACACCTGTTTGACTCGCATCAGGTAAAAAGCTGTCGGCTTAATATGTTCGATATGTCGATCATAACATGTTGAAATTAAACAGAATAAATAATGTTCACAAAAACGCACAACTCTCTCCTTTTCTTCAAATTCTCACACATTCATGGTAAAGGATATACAATAAAAAATCGTTTAAATTAAAAAAAAACAGGGTGAAATGGTGCTGTAACCCCCATAAATACTGAAATGGCTGCGATTTTGTATGTAGAGTATACCATACCAACTAAGTGTTGTATAAAAAAGAATTGTTAGAATCCCATCAATAATTTATTCCAAAAGAACTCAATATTATATATTCATTGTTTGCTTTTTTATGCCTGTTCAATTATTCCGAAAATAACGAAGTATATTAAAATTTTTTGTAATTTACAATATATATAAACTTACTATTTATTAACGTAGGAGGTATTCAGCTGATGGTATCAAGAAGAGATTTCCTAAAAGCTTCAGGGATAACCACGACTGCGGCCTTCACCGGCTTCTTAAGCCTTTCGGCGGTAGAAGCCAGGGCAGAGTGTCTTCGAATACGCTATGCTAAACAAAGCACAACGATCTGCCCCTATTGTGGCTGTGGCTGCGGCCTGATTGTCTCTGTAAGTAAAGGCAAAGCGATCAACATTGAGGGTGATCCCGATCATCCCGTCAATGAAGGATCACTCTGTAGTAAAGGCTCTGCAATGTATCAGGTTGCCAATAACCCGCGCCGGCTGGGTAAAGTCAAGTACCGTGCGCCCGGCAGCACCCACTGGGAGGAAAAGTCCTGGAACTGGACTATCAACAGGATCGCCGCCCTTGCAAAAAGAACAAGGGATGGAGGTCTTGCCGATGGCCGTAAGGACAACAGCATTGACACAATTGCAGCACTGGGCGGCGCGTCACTTGACAACGAGGAGTGCTACCTGTACAGCAAGTTTATGCGTGCTCTGGGAGTAAGATACATAGAGCACCAGGCGCGTATATGACACTCTGCCACGGTGGCCAGTCTGGCTGCCACGTTTGGCCGGGGTGCAATGACCAACCACTGGATCGACATCCGGAATGCGGACAGGATCCTGATCATCGGCAGCAATGCCGCTGAAAACCATCCCATGTCCTTTAAATGGGTTACCGAGGCCATCGACCGTGGTGGAATACTCATTAATGTAGACCCGCGCTTTACCAGAACATCCTCGAAAGCCCACCTGTACGCCCCGATGCGGTCCGGCGGCGACATACCGTTTATTCTTGGTATGATTAAATATATTATTGACGATATGGAAGCGAATCCCGACAATTATAATATGGAATATATACGGGAATACACAACCGCGTCCTTTCTTATTAATCCGAATTTCAAACTTCCAGAAGAACTTGACGGCGTCTTCAGTGGGTATGACCCAAACAAACGTAAATATGATAAGTCAACATGGCAATATCAAAAAGATGGTGCCGGGATTCCCAAAAAGGATAAGAGCCTGAAAAATCCGAACTGTGTGTTCCAAATACTGAAAAAGCATGTCTCGCGCTACGATCCCAAAACAGTTAGCAGCATCACGGGAACGCCGGAAGATATCTATGCTAAAGTCTGTAAATCATATGCAGAATCCGGTGCTGTGGGTAAAGCTGGGACAATCATGTACGCCATGGGCACAACACAGCATACCTACGGTACCCAGAATATACGCGGCTATGCTATACTTCAGCTCCTGCTTGCAAATATGGGTATTGCCGGTGGCGGAATCAACGCACTCCGCGGTGAATCCAATGTTCAGGGTTCCACCGATATGTGCCTATTGTTCCACATTCTTCCCGGCTACCTGAAAACGCCCGACCAGAAAGACACCTCAACCGACTCTTACAGCAAGCGGTACTATGAGGGTAAAAACAAGGATCCCAAAAGCGCAGACTGGTGGGGTAATGCACGCAAATACCTTGTGAGTCTTCTGAAAGCCTGGTATGGTGCCAAAGCAACAAAGGAAAACGATTTCTGCTTTGGGTATCTGCCCAAGCGCGATGTGGGAAAGAACTATTCTCACATTTCACTATTTGAAGCAATGTACGACGGCGACATAAAGGGAATGTTCTGCATGGGACAGAACCCTGCAGTCGGCGGACCCAACTGCGGAAAAGAGCGTAAAGCTCTTGAAAGACTCGACTGGCTTGTATGCGTCGATATCTGGAATACCGAAACGGCAAACTTCTGGCGCCGCCCGGTTGCCAATGACACCGCAGAAAGAGTTGATCCGAAAAAGATTAAAACGGAAGTCTTCCTTCTTCCCGCTGCATCGTCAGTCGAGAAAGAAGGTAGCATTACCAATTCCGGCCGGTGGCAGCAATGGCGCTACCAGGCTGTTCATCCGGTAGAAAAATCAAAGTCAGACCTCTGGATACTCAATGAGCTGTTCAAAGCGGTGCGGGGTCTCTACAAACAAGAGGGCGGCCCCGTTGCCGGAGCGATTCTGGACATGGCATGGGATTACGGCCCCTATGACGAGCCTGATGTACATAAGGTTGCCAAAGAGATAAACGGCTATGACCTGAAGACCGGAAAGCTCCTGCCCAGCTTCGGTAAACTGCAGACTGACGGTTCAACGTCATCCGGCAACTGGCTCTATTGCGCTTCCTATACCGAAGCCGGTAACATGGCTGCGAGACGCGGGAGATCCGATCCCACCGGTATAGGCTTATATCCCGAGTGGTCATGGTGTTGGCCTGTTAATCGCCGCATCATTTACAACCGCGCTTCAGTGAACCTTAAGGGAGTACCCTGGGACGCCGAGCACCCGGTTATTGCTTTTAAGGGTGCTGCGACCGGCGGCAAATACACCTCCAAGAAATGGGTTGGTGACGTTCCTGACGGCGGCTGGTATCCATTGCAGAATCCGGATGGCTCATGGAGATCCGATGCAAAATATCCCTTCATCATGAAACCTGAAGGACATGCTCGAATCTTTGCAATGGGACGCGCTGACGGACCGCTTCCGGAACATTATGAACCGCTGGAAACCCCACTGAAAAAGAACCCGATAGGGCATGGAATGATTCTTAATCCTGCTGTTGTATGCTGGGACAAAACAAAACCTGAGGAGAACCCGGTCGGTACGGCGGACAAATATCCTATTATTTGTACAACCTACCGTGTAACGGAACACTGGCAGGCAGGTATGATGACCCGTAACCTGCCGTGGCTTACTGAGATGATGCCCGCACCCTTTGTTGAGATGAGCAAAGAGCTGGCTAAAGAAAAGGGAATTAAGAATGGCGACAGGGTACATGTTAAAACAGCACGTGGATTAATGGGTGCCTGGGCATGTGTTACCAGCCGCTTTAAACCTTTTAAACTTGTAGGTAAAGTTGTTCACCAGGTTGGCGTCCCCTGGCACTGGGGTTATGAAGGTCACTCCTGTGGCTGCAGTGCAAATATTTTAACACCACATATTGGAGACGCAAATACAATGATTCCTGAGTTTAAAGCTTTCCTGTGTGATATAGAGAAATCTCCCTATGGGATTGATAGAGCTAACCCTTCAGGCGAACTTGGACATGGAGAGGAGGTGGCGTAAATGACACAAAAAGCAATGTTAATAGATACTACAAAATGTATGGGTTGTCGCGGATGCCAGGTAGCATGCAAACAGTGGAACCAGCTTGCTGCTGAGAACACAAGGTTCACCGGCAGTTATCAGAATCCTCCAAATCTTTCAGCTTCCACATGGACGCTGATAAAGTTTATTGAACCTGAAGGAGATCCGATACGGTGGCTATTCCGCAAGGAGCAGTGTTTTCACTGTGGAGATCCGGCATGTGTTGATGCCTGTCCGACAGGAGCTCTCAAGAAACGTCCTGACGGCATTGTGTGGATAGACCAGAAGATATGCGCAGGATGTAAATACTGTGTCCATGCATGCCCGTTCCAGACTCCGCATACCGACCACGATACCGGTACCGCTAAAAAATGCAGGATGTGTATAGATCGTGTGGATAACGGCCTTAAACCGGCATGTGTTACGGCATGTCCCACTGGCGCTGTTTTATACGGCGCAAGAGAGGATATGCTGAAGGTTGCCAAAAAACGGAAGGCTATTGTAGAAAAACAGACTGGTGCCTCGGTTCGTATCTATGGTGAAACTGAGCTTGGCGGACTTGGTGTTATAACAGTCCTGGCTGACAAGGCATCTGTTTATGGACTTCCTGAACAGCCCAAGAAACCATTACTTCTTCCAAGATGGCTGATTGGTATTGTCCCTGGAGCAGTGATCCTTTATGGTATGTTTAAGAATTTTACCGGAGTAAGAGAAAAAGCTGAAAAAGAAGAGAAAGCAAAAGAGGGACAGTCATAAGGGAATACAGTATCACTAAAAAGAAATATTAAACTAAGGAGAAAAAAATATGGTACATTATGATTGGGGTCTACCCGTTGCAATTGATCTTTTTGCAGCCGGGATGGGCGCAGCAGCCTTCATGGTCGCTGTAATGGCAGACCTGGCCGGATCAAAGAAGTTCACCAGCATACGCCTGACCGGTGCTATTATAGCACCGTGGCCGGCTATTCTGGGCGTGCTTCTTCTTGTGGTTGATCTGGGCAAACCGTTCCGTTTCTGGGAAATGCTTCTGAAACGTGGAGAGGGTCTCAGTATCGCACCACCGTATCTTATGTTCAACCCCGGATCAGCTATGTCGTGGGGAACCTGGATACTGACGCTGTTTGTGATTATCTCCCTTATCTACCTGATCGTTTCGATTATTGCGATCCCGTTTTCCTGGGGAGAAATTGCCACGAAAACAATAGGTATTATCGGTCTTCCCTTTGCACTTCTTGTAACAACCTATACGGGGGTATTGATCTCTGCAACATCAAATGCATTGTGGAGTAACTATCTTTTACCTTTCGTATTTGTCAGCTCTGCTATTGTTACGGGAATTGCAGGAATAATCTGTATTCTGGCTATCTTGAAAATGCTCAAGCTGCTGGAGGAAGATTTTATACCCGGGTTGGAAAAACTGAATGGCGTAATGATTGTTGTTTTACTTGCTTCACTGGCGCTGTTCATAATAGTCGGGATAATGCAGCCTCAAATGCTTACATTGATTGCCAGTGCGAAACTGGGTATTTTATTCTGGCTTTTTTCCATTATACTGGGAATTATTATACCGCTTATTTTCAGCTTTAAGAAAGAGGGTAACCCTGCGGGCACGTCCTTTATTATTTCACTGCTGGTTATTTTGGGCGGGTTTTTTCTACGGTATGTTATTCTCATAGCGGGCCAGATAGCATAATGTAAAGAACAATAATTGCCTGGCAATAAAGCTTTGCAATAAAAATCAGACGGGAACGCGTAAAAGGAATTGTGTGTTCCCGTCTCTTGTTATAATAGTTATATTTTTATAAAAACAGAGTCCTGTTTCAGGAGCATTTATACTTATCTGATAGAGAGGTTTAAACATAATGCCAGTAGCAAAACATTCTTATGAACAGGTTGCCTCTCAAATTTCCGAGCTCAGGGAAAAGAGAGATGATTTACAAACAATTCTTGAGAGCTTCGAAGACATCTTTAAGGAACAATATGAAACAGGCCAATCCTTCCAACCGGCACTCACAGGACTGGACTTTACATCCTGCAAGAAAAAACACTTCGATGGAGTGCCTTTTATAAACAGTAAAAATGTAAGTATTACGTGGGAGCGCCTGGATGCGTTGGCAAAAAAAATATGCGACATTACCAGGCCCCTTGCCGAATCAGGCGAATCAGAGGTTGAAAATTTTCTAAAGCTCCTGTCCGAAAGCCCTGAACGTTGGCATGACGCAATACTGACAGGCATCCTGGAAGATCGGTCACCTCTGAAAGAATTGGCTGAAAGCACTCATATCGGTTACGACACGCTCATTTTTATCTCCACGCAGTCGCTCACTCCGTTTATTGAAAAATATGCTGAAAGGCTGAGGGAATATATTGACGGCAATGTCTGGCTCAAAGGGTCATGCCCGGTTTGCGGAAGCGAGCCCTTAATGGGCAGGCTAGAGGAAGAAAACGGTAAAAGGCACCTGCAGTGTTACCTGTGCAGAACAAACTGGGAATTTGCCCGGCTGGAATGCCCTTTCTGTGATAACAACGACCTGAAAAAGTTGCGCTACTTCTTTGATGAGGATAACAAGCATCATCGCGTCGAGTTGTGCGACCAGTGCAAAAGCTATATAAAGATACTGGACACCCGGGAGGTCGGCGACCGCTTCTCCCTTGTCGTTGAGAACCTGGCAACCCTGCCGTTGGATGTTATTGCAAAACGCGATGGGTTTACAAGAGACACAAACAGGCTTTTCGGATTGTAAAAAATAAAATGAGAGGCAAACAACATGATTAAGCTCTGGGTTCGTGCTTTAAGAGCGCCATTTTTTCAGGCGGTTATTATACCTACAGTCCTGGGTACGGCAATCGCATGGTATCAGGACGGCATATTTCATCTTGGATATTTTATAATGACTGTTCTGGGTGCTGTCTTTGTTAATGCAGGGACAAATTTATCCAACGATTACTTCGATCATAAAAGCGGCAATGACGATAATAACGAAGTCTTTACAACTTTCAGCGGGGGAAGCCGTGTAATACAAGACGGTTTAATAAGTGCAAAAAAAATGCATATAACAGCACTTATTTTCTTCGGATTAGCCGCTATTATTGGATTTTATTTTACGCTCACCCGGGGCTGGCCAGTCCTGGTAATCGGCCTCGTTGGCGTTGTGTCAGGCTACCTCTATACAGCCACTCCAATGAAGTTTGTCTATCGTGGATGGGGTGAGTTAATTGCGGGCTTAAACTGCGGCCCGCTTGTAGTACTTGGTGCATACTATGTTCAAGTTCAGCATTTCAGCATCGAAGTGGTAGTTGCCTCTATTCCAATAGGGTTTCTTGCCGCTGCCATATTGTATATTAATCAATTCTCAGACTATAAGCCGGATAAAGAGGCAAATAAAAATACGCTTATTGTAATACTTGGTCCTAAAAGGGCTGTAAAAGGATATTTCCTTCTCATGGCAGTTGTCTACCTGGTTATAATTATTGGAAGCATATCACATACAATGCCTGTGTGGTCTCTTATTTCCTTAATTACCATTCCTCTGGCATGGAAAGCGGCAAAAATATTGCAGCGTAACTATGACGGAGGAGATAAAATGATACCTGCTATGGCAAGTAATATAGCTACCCATCTTACTGTCGGACTTTTATTATCTTTAAGCTATGTTATTGCAGGTATAATGGTGTAGATGAATTGACAAAAATACAATACCTTTAGGAATGAACACCTTACGATGATAAACAGTGAGATATATAAACCGATCAGGCAGGAGCTGGAGATTGTTGAAAAACGGCTCAATGAGTTTCTTCATTCAGAGGACATGTTTATCTCCCAGACCGTTCCAAAGATTCTCAATGCCGGCGGCAAGCGAATTCGCCCTGCCCTGCTTCTGATTTCATCCAAAATGTGCAATTATTTAGGTAAACGGAGTATTAAGCTTGCATCTGCCATTGAGCTGATCCATACCGCCAGCCTGATCCATGACGACGTTCTTGATAATGACAATTTACGAAGAGGAGTTCCCACGATAAATTCCACGTGGGGCAATACCATACCCGTTCTTCTGGGTGACTATCTGTACTCTATGGTTTTCAACATGCTGGCAGAGGATGAGGATATCGAGACTATACGGCACATTGCCTCAACCACCAGCAAAATGGCTATTGGGGACCTGAGACAACTCCGGAGCCAGTATAACCTGGATCTTTCTGAAGATAAATACCTCTCCATTAACGCGGACAAAACAGCCTCGCTCATGTCCTGCGCCTGCAGAGTCGGCGCAATGCTCGGTAACGGGCATAACGGCGAAGTCGAGAAGCTGTCGCAATACGGTCTTAACCTTGGAATGGCTTTTCAGATCACCGATGACCTTCTCGATATCATAGCTGAGGAGAAAGTGCTGGGAAAACCGTTGGGCAGCGATATCCGGGGAGGCAAAATGACCCTGCCCCTTATCTGCGTTATGCGAAACGCGGATAAAAACGACAAGGAGTGGATAGGCAATGCGCTCAGGTCGAAACAGGTGGATGACTCCTCTCTGAAACGTATCAGAGAAATGGTAAAGCATTATAAAGGTATAGACTACTGCATGCAGAAGGCGGAAGAATACGGTACAGCCTGTAAAGAGGAGCTGAAAACACTCGAACAATCAGAGGGGCACAATTCGTTGAGACTCTTTACCGATTTTGTGATTAACAGGGCGTGTTAGCGGAAAGACGGCAACAAATCCTATTTTCAACAGATAGTAACAACTCCCCGAACTTGACTTTTTTTACTCACAAATTAAAAAAGTCTTGACTAAATTAATTTATAAATTAATTTAGTCACCATGATCGATCGATCTCTCTATTTACACATCTGGCATGAACTCGCCGCGGAAAAGACTATGATCTTCTGTGCCGGGCCGAGGCAGGTGGGTAAAACAACGCTTGCAAAAACCATTGCGGATTCTTTTCCCAACAACCTTTATTTCAACTGGGATATTTTTGATCACCGAAAAACCTTTACGGAGAATCCGTTATTTTTTGAAAGCGTCAACCGACATGACAGTACGCGGCCGCTTATTATTCTTGACGAAATCCATAAATACCGCCGATGGAAAAATTACCTCAAAGGCATCTATGATCAATTTGGTGCCGACTACCTGTTTCTGATTCTCGGCAGCGGGAGGCTTGACACATTCAGAAAAGGCGGAGACTCTCTGGCGGGGCGCTATTTTCTTTTCAATATCTGGCCCCTAACCGTTGCCGAGCTTTCCTCATCACGGCGCGTACCGAAGGAGTTTTTTAAAAACCCCCTCGACATTTCGACGCACCGCGACAGGCAAAACCATGAACACTTTTCTTCCCTGAGCAGGATAAGCGGATTCCCCGAGCCGTTCACCTCGGGCAAAGAAACCTTCTACCGGCGATGGTTCAAAACCTACCGCCAGCAGTTAATCCGTGAAGATATACGGAATCTGACGGGGATTAAAAATATTGACAGCGCGGAGCTGCTCTTTTCACTAATCCCGTCAAAGGTCGGCAGCCCCCTGTCAGTGGCAAACTGTGCAAATGACCTGCACGTTTCTCATACGGCAGTGAAAAACTGGCTCACAATCTTCGAATCTTTCTTCCTTGTTTTTAAGATAAGCCCGTATTCAACAAAAATCGCGCGTGCCATAACCAAGGAGAAAAAGTATTACCTCTTCTGCTTTCCGGAAATTACCGATCCTGCGGCCCGCTTAGAAAACATGGTAGCGCTTGAACTCTTCCGCGCTGTCAATAACTGGAACGATCTTGGCTACGGAGAATTCTCTCTGCATTATATCCGAAACAAGGAAAAACAGGAAGTTGACTTTCTTATAACCCGGAAACGCACCCCTTTTCTCCTGGTGGAAACAAAGCTGAATGAAGAGCAGCCATCCCCACCTCTGAGAAAATTTCAGGAAGCATTGCGTGTCCCGGCCATACAGTTAATCGAAAAAGAAAATATATGCAAACTATTTAAAAATAACAGCCTGAAAATCCTTGTCTCATCAGCATGTGACTGGATTGCCTCATTACCATAAGCGTAAGTATGAATAAAAAAAACCTTTTTAAACAGCTAACTAAAACCGGTTATTATATAACGTATTTTTGCGCCAGCCTCATCGGACGGAAAAAACCCCTTCTGGGCGGCATAAAGCTTACCCATAACTGCAACCTCAAATGTGACCACTGCCCGTTCTGGAAGAAAGAGAGAGGCTTGCTCTCCTTTTCACAGGCAACAGCCGCTATGAAAACATTACATAAACAGGGTGTTCGCATTGTTATCTTCGAAGGCGGCGAGCCGTTTCTGTGGAAAGACGGAGACCATTGCATCAAAGATATTGTCAACGAAGCGAAAAAGCTCTTTTTCAGCGTGGGAATAACCACCAACGGCACGTTCCCCATCGAGGCGGATGCGGATATTATCTGGGTAAGCATTGACGGTCTCAAAGAAACGCATGATTTGCTCAGGTGCGGAAGTTATAACAATGTTATAACAAACATCAAAGCCTCATCGCATCCGCGAATATTTGCACACACGACCATAAACGCAATCAACTGGAAGGAGATACCAGACCTGGTTAAGCTTCTTTCCCCCCTTGTAAAAGGGATAACCATCCAGTTTCACTACCCTTACGGGGAGGGGGAAAAAGATCTCTCCCTTACTCCAAAAAAGCGTCTTATGGTTCTTGACAACCTCATACGCTTAAAAAAGGAAGGATTGCCTGTTGCCAATTCATACGCCTGCCTGAACGCCCTGAAAAACAACACCTGGAAATGCCACCCCTGGATGATTGCAAGCGTTGAGCCTGACGGCACCATCACCCACGGCTGCTATGTCAAAAACCGCGGGGAAATCGCCTGCGACAAGTGCGGCTTTTCCGCGCACACAGAAATATCGTTAGCTTACAGCGGGGTTTTTGAGGCAATAAAATTACAAAGTAAAATATTCGGATAAAAAGAGCGTGGCGAATGGGTCGATTCCCTATTAATTAAAGAAATCAACGCAATGTATGAATAATCACTCATAAACAACATTTTTTTATCCATTACTCCATTACTCCATTACTCCACAAAATATGAAACTTTACACAAAGGAAAACAGTTAACTATGCCAAAACCCGACTTAATCCTGCTCCATGCCCCAAGCGTATATGATTTCAGGAAAAGAACCAGATGTTCGGTCCCATCAGTGATGTGGTACCGTCAACCCATATTTTTGAAATGTATCCTATTGGATTCATGACCATGCTTGGATACCTGGAAAAACATGGGCATTCAGTGCGGATTATAAATGTTGCGCTGAAAATGCTGAAGAGCCGGCGGTTCAATGTGGAAAAATTAATAAAGTCGTTAAACCCATACGCCTTCGGTATTGACTTCCACTGGCTTCCCCATGCTCAGGGCAGCTTGGCTCTTGCGGAAATAATAAAGAAATACCACCCGCATACACCGGTGATTTTTGGCGGCTTATCCTCTTCCTATTATCATAAGGAGCTAATAAAATACCCACAGGTAGATTTCGTTCTGAGGGGCGATTCCATTGAAGAACCATTGCGTCAACTCCTAGAAAAAATTAAGACCGGACAGGAGACTACCGACGTTCCCAACTTAACATGGGAGAATATCAAAAATAAAGTTATGGTAAATAAGCTGTCACATTCACCTGACGATTTGGACTATTTCCCCTTTGACTACAGCAAAATCATTAAATCAACCATCCGTTATCGAGATATTATCGGCCACCTTCCTTTTTTTAACTGGTTCAGCTACCCTGTTGTAGCTATCCTCCCCTGGAGAGGATGTGCCCATAACTGTGTTATTTGCGGCGGGTCAGCCCAGTTCTATAAAAACTACTGCGGCAGAAAAACACCTGCCTACCGAAGCCCGAAGATGGTTGCAAAGGACATTGGCCTCATATCAAAATTTCTGAAAGGGCCGATCATAATTCTTGGTGATATCAGGCAGGCAGGTAACAGGTATGCAATAGAGCTGCTTGAGTGCATAAGACGGGAAAAAGTAAAAAACCACATTGCAATCGAGCTCTTTTATCCTGCATCCCGGGAGTACCTTCAGTTTGTTGCAGACGCCATTCCAAATTTTAATATCGAAATCTCTCCGGAGTCACATGATGAAGAAATCCGCAAAACCTTTGGCAGGCACTACGACAATATTGGTTTGGAGCAGACAATCAAAGACGCAATGGAGCTCGGCTGTAAACGCTTCGACCTGTTTTTCATGATCGGACTCCCCAAACAAACGCCGCAATCGGTAATGGAAACGGTTTCGTATTGCGAAACGTTAATAAATAAATTCTCCGGCGTCGGCAACGGCAAGGTTATTCCGTTCATATCACCTCTTGCCCCCACTTTGGATCCCGGAAGCCTGGTGTTTGAAAATCCTAAAAAGTACGGGTACAAATTCTTCTACAGGACTCTTGAAGAGCACAGGCAGGCCCTTATGCAGCCAAGCTGGAAATATATGCTCAACTATGAAACAAAATGGATGAGCCGTGATGAGATTGTTGAGTGTACGTATGATGCAGCACTTGAGCTCAACCGGATAAAAGCAAAACATGGTATAATCAAACAAAAAGAGCTAAAAGAAATTGAGAGCCGTATCAATGACGCCCGGGAGCTTATAAAACATATTGATTTATTGGTTTC
>JAUXBV010000379.1 GCA_030619215.1 Fibrobacterota bacterium
CACACCCGCTACTTACATAAGGTACATAAATCTATGGAAAGCCGCACATCAGGGGTGGGCGCCGACTCCCGATGCTATTGGACGCCTCCAGAAAAAAAGAATTCCAGGGCTTAACAATTTTTATCTTGCCGGGCACTGGGTATCCCCTGCCGGCGGTATTCCCGCAGTAATTGCCGTTGGCAGGCATGTTGCACAGATGATTTGCAAACAGGACAGGAAGCGATTTGTAGTTAAGGGATATGAGTGAAGAACAGAGCTATAGTATAGCATTTCATAAAAAGCATCATCGGTAAAGATATTGTAAAAAAGAATGTTAAGGAAGAATGTGTCATAGGTAAAGATATTGTCTACGTACCTGTAGATTCTCTTGAGTGTTAAACGTGCGGTGAACGTTACTATGACCGAAAAACCAAACGATACCTGGAAAATATTCAAAAAAAGCTTGATGAACATTCATTAAAGCTGAAAGAAATAGGAAAAGTTAAAATCCTCGCTGCTTGAAGTAAAAAATTATCATGTAATAAATTTCTCTGAACCATTTCATTTCTATATATATCAATCAATTACAAAAACACCCATTTCTAATATCCGAGACTTTTCCCTTACAACATCCGAGACCTGTGTAATATCAATTATCCAATTTCCCACATCCCCCAAAGGCTGGCCTGCTTATTTCGTACACTCGCTCCATCATGCACTCGTTCCCTCCTGCTCATTTATTACTGAGCGTAAACGTCCTGAGCGTCTTCTCCGAGTCCTTATCAGAGTAGAAGGTGTGCCAGAGATCATAAAAACCTTCGTGTAGTTCCTTTTCGGTAAAATTTTTCGGTTTAAAAACCACGTTCCCTTGATTCCACAGGTCGTAGTTTCTGTGAAGGATCCTTTTCTCCTTCTCCGCTTTATGACCGAAAGGAGTTCCAGGGTATGGGGTATTGATAAAAAATTCTGCAAGATCAACCCCGCTTTCTTCCGTAAACCTGATAATCCGCTCGAAAACGCCAGGGTCCTGATCGTCAAAACCCACGCCAAATGATGCAAAAAAATGGATACCCGCATCTTCTATCATTCTGACAAGATCGATACAATATTGCCACTCTTGCGGACTGCATTCCCGGCTGAACAGGTTTCTTGATATAGTATCAAATCCGAAGACCGTGTACATTGAGGTGGCGCCGCCTGCCTTGAGTTTTTTAAAAAACGCGGGGTCGTTGACCATCATCATGGTTGAAGCAAGAAAAATCCTGACATCCAACTCTTGCAACCGCTTCATGAGTTTGGTTATAAATTTTAAATATTTTTTCCCCGGCAGCATGATAGTGTCATCGGTAAAATAGAATTCCCTGTAGGGCATCTGCTTGATATCTTCAATGATATTATCTATCGGGCGCAGCCGTACCCTTGTCCCTTCTTTACCCGGTATAGGGCATCCGTCACACCTTACCGGGCATCCGCGTGTTGTCAAAACGAGGTGGGCATTCCAGTTGTAAACATCCGGTTTGAAGATCTCGCGTTTCGGTATGGGAAATTCACTCAGGGAATAGGTTGCGCTAGCTTGATACACCGGTTTTAGCCGGCCTTTCCCTATATCCCTGCAAATCTCCGCCCAGACAGGTTCCACTTCACCGATACATATTGCATCAGCATGCTGCTGCGCTTCCTGAGGTATTGCTGTCGGGTGGATGCCGCCGATAATGACCTTTTTCCCCCGTTTACGAAATTCATCGGCAATGGTATAGGCTCGGCTTGCCTGTGGGGTAAAGCAACTGATAACCACCAGGTCTGCCTGTTCGTCATAATCAATCTTATCCCCGATATTATCATCGGTTAATCCGACCTCAATGTTGGACGGTGTCAAAGCCGCTATTATCGGCAAAGCCAGGGAAGGCGGCATCGTATAATTGCCGACCAGGTGTTCTTTTAAACGGGAATCCAGTGCCTCATTATCCTCTAAAAATTTTTTGAACCTGGGATAAATCAAACGAAACGTAAGTAGGTCCTTTCTCTTATAACCCGGCTTAACCTTAGGCTGAGCCTTCATATCGATCATAATCTTCTGATAGGTGTTATAAGCATTTACCATTACATTCCAGATACCGCAACCGGGTCTACCCCAGTGTCCGGTCTGATAGAGATTTTGCAGATGTGTGTTAACGGGCAGTTTTGCTTCGCCATATACATCCCTGGTATTCTCAAAGCCATAAAGAGCGCCGTCGGTATTTGCCGTATACCGCTCAAAGGTCTCCGGCGATCCTATTTCCATTAAGTCAACGGCGTCATTCAATCCGGGAAATAATTCCCCGGCTTTTGCCAGCATACGCTCGGCAAAAAGGCGCTTATCTTTTTTCCAATCCGCTGACGCCGATTTCTTTAAAAAATAGAGCAGTGTTAAGGTAGGAGGTGTTGTTTTGGCAAAAGGTTTTAACAGTATTAAATGTTCCGGGGAATCATGCCTGTTATTCATTATGTTTTCAAAAATTGAACTCATGTTTTCAGAGGAATACCAGAAATTTGTATTATTCGGTATTAGCCCTGAGATATCCCGGTTTAAACCAAGATATACAATAACGGCGGAAACTGATGGGTTGAGATTTGACAGGCGGCGAGTCCACAGGCGATTTCTGCCTTTTGTATCAATGAGCTGATTGTGTAATAAATAGGGACTTATATTGGAAACAAAGAGATTTGCTTCATACTCCTCCCCATCAGCAGTTACAACAGATTTAGCATACCCCTCTTCTGTTATTACCCGTGTAGCCCTGCTTTTTGTCTTTATCGCACCACCGCGACTGGTGATTGCATGCGCAAGGGCTTGTGCTAAAGTGGAAAAGCCATTCTTCAGCGTGTGTGTGCCTTCAATATAATGTAAAATAAACATCATTGCATAAAAGAGGGCGCCGCCATAATCATGCGAAGCGCCTCCATAAGGCCACTGTGCGAAAAAAACGTTCTTCAGTCTGTCATCATCAATAAATTTTGAAATATATTGTTGATATGAGACATTGTGGAACTGAATGACAAACTCCCTGTCCTCCTCAACATATTTATCCTCAAATGTATAAATCGGTGAAACTAATCTTTCCTCAAATTCCTTGAAACTATTAAATAGGTTTTTAAGATTCTGCTTTTGATGAGGGAACTTTTCCCTGAGAAAAGAGTCTATATCTTCCTTTTTTGAGGGCATTGTAATTGAGCCACCGGGCATAATTGTATGGTACATCTCCGGAAGCTCCGTTTTTTCAATCATGTTGTCAACCCCAAGGAGGTTGAGTAAGTGTTTGACCAGCCCCTTCTCAGCAATTGGCACGGAATGAATACCGGATTCAAAGGTAAAGGAGCGTCTTTTAAAACTGTGGGAATACCCTCCGATTTTCGTGTGTTGCTCAAGTACCAGAACCTTCATACCGGCTCTGGCTAAAAACGAAGCACAGGTCAAGCCACCCACGCCTGAGCCAATAACAATCGCATCATATTTATCTCCCAAAATGTACTCCACAATTTAAAATGGGTCTCTTTTTTCCCATTCAATATAATAAAAAGAAGAAAAGAAAATTAGAATAAAATTTACTTAAAAACGAAGATTTTATTTAATGGGGAAAATTTATTTCTTAATTTCGCTATTCAGTGATATCTTTTTTCGTTTTCTCATATTCATCTTGCGAAATTTCTCCCTTAGCATATCTCTCTTTCAATATCACAATAGCAGTTTCTGATGAAGCCAGTACATTTCCCTCTGCATCCCTTATATCTTTTTTTGGGCTACGCCTGTATATCTTGTAAATAATAACAATTAGTAAAAGTATTATTATGTACGGTAAGATACTACCAATCCAGCCTAAACTTCCCGGCCACATACAACTCTTCTCCTCATTACAAACTATGACTGCGGCTAACTTACAATCAAAATATATTATTCTACACAATCATTTTTGATTATTCTTCAGGTGAGAAATCTTCCTTACCAACACCGCATTCAGGGCATACCCAATCATCCGGCAGACTAGCAAACGGTGTATTGGGATCAATCCCGTTATCAGGATCTCCAGCCTTGGGGTCATATACATAACCACAAACGTTACAAGCATATTTCATAATAATAACCTCTCTTTTTGACCTTGATTATTCCCGACGAAATGACGAATTTTTATATATACTATTTTATCTCTAAATTTTGTTTTAAACAAACAATTGTATCTTTTATTCTTTTTAATGCCTCCGGCTCCGAGTAAAATGACTTTCTTATATGGTCGCTGCAATAGGTGAAATCTCTTTGTAAAGACTTAAAGACCTCTTTCAGCAATTCTACAAATTCCTCTTCGTCAATATTCTCCGGGTTATAATTATACTCTTTTAAAAGAAAATAGGTTGCCTCAAAAGGGCACCCCGCTTTGAGCCCTGCCCATTTCAAGCCAC
>JAUXBV010000292.1 GCA_030619215.1 Fibrobacterota bacterium
GAGTATTTCTTCAGTAAACATCTTTTTATTTACAGACATTTATTGCGGGAGTCAGTATAATAATTATATTATAAAAAATTGTTTTATTAAAAAAGGAAAAATGAGTATGGATAAACTGTGGGCTCCCTGGCGTATGGAATATATACGTAACATTCATCAGAAGAATGACGGGTGTATCTTCTGTGTAAAGCCCAAAGAAGATGATGACCGGGAGAACCTGATTCTTTTGCGTGGGAAAAAGAATTTTGTCATCATGAATCGCTACCCATACAATAACGGCCATCTTATGGTCGTTCCCTATGATCACAGGTCAGACAGCTCCGATATAGACGATGCGGCGGCGCTTGAGATGTGGAAGTTGACAAATAAGTGCAAGGAGGCTCTGGCAAAGGCATTTCATCCTGATGGGTTCAATATTGGAATGAATATCGGCCGCACTGCAGGGGCAGGGATAGACCAGCACATACACATGCATATCGTTCCCCGCTGGAACGGGGATACCAACTACATGCCTATCATTGGCGAAACTAAGGTTATTTCCCAGGGGCTTCTGGAAGCCTATGATATCCTGCAGCCCTATTTTACCGTCAAGGGTTCTATTTCAACAGGAGACTGAGACGGCAGGTACCGTAATAAAGAGAGCCTTCCCTTTTTAAGCCTGGCATAGGTATATTGCCGCATCCACTCGCCAACATTGCAGTAAGTTTTCCCGCCGATGTCAAAAATCTCAGGATAGTGTGTATGGCCCATGATAATAATGTCAGCACCTTTATCCAGATAACTTACTGCAGTCTTCAGGTATGCCATTCTCTTTTCTTTTGTATACCTGTTAAAACGGAAGTATCTGCTTGATCCGGAAAAGAGAGAAGCAAAGGGAACGCCGATATTGGGGTGGAGCCATTTGTAAACCATTTGGTTAACAGGATTTCTCAGCACGGATCGCCAGAAACGGTACCACCGGTCGGATTTAAGCATCCCGTCGCCGTGGCATAAATGGATGTTTTTCCCCTGTACCGTAATGTCCAGATGCGACAGAAAGATGTTCAGGCCTATTGTCTGTTTAAGAAAAGGCCCCAGGGCAAAATCGTGGTTTCCTGCGAGGTAATATACCGTCACCCCGTTATCAATCAGTTGTTTCAATTCATGGAGGACTGAAAAATAGACCGGCCTTATGGCGTGTTTGTATTCGATCCAGAAGTCAAACAGGTCACCGACTATAAAAAGGTGAGAGGCACTGCTGCGTATTTCCTGAAGAAAGGAGATAAGGTGTTTTTCCCGCTCTTCACAACCTTTCAGTTGAATGCCGAGATGAGCATCCGATATAAAATAGGCAGTTTCTTTCATCTGTTTCCCGTGTATTATTATCCTAAGTAAACTTCTGCAAAAAAAAATCTGACAGGCATTTCCCCGCCAGACCTTGCTGTTCAAAAATGTATTGATATGATCAATAGAAATAGTTATTGCCACATATCTTCAGCATTATCCAGGTCACTCGCCATATCACTGAAGTTAGCATTCTCATCATGAATATTGCCGAAATTCAGCTCGCGCATATTCTCATCCGTATATTCGTCATCAGCAAATTTTTCATCAACATCCCTGAGGATCTCATCGGCATCAAATTCTTCGTCCAGCAACATTCTTTTTCACCTCCTTCAGACAGCCATAGTGTCGGGTTTTTCTATTTCCAATGAAATAATAATGGATTTGGTTTGTCTTGTCAATAGTTTTTTTAAAAATTTTGTTTTTTGTTATACATGGCGAAAGTGGATGTTTGGGAAAGATGAACTCATTAAGAGCATTTTAAAAGAAAATTTTTTCAATTACCTATACAGTATATAATTATGTTTTTGCAATCCGTATATTGTGTATTATACAAATTTTTTTGATAGTTGTCAAAAATAATATTCATCATTCCTTCATCGCATGCAGAGATAGAGGAAATAGGGTAATATAAATTTAGAATTTTCTAAAGCGCATAAAAAAACAACCGATATTTAGAATATGGATAGTGCGTTTCCTTCTTTGAAGAGAGGATTTTCATGGACAGTGTTTCAGGTGTTTCTGCTGATGTCGTTGCGCAATCCGTGGAGGCGGTGAACCGGGTAATGCAGGCTGCTCAGGCCCAGAGTATTGAGATCGCCAAGAAAATGATTGCCATGCAGGTTGAAATGCTACTTGGAGTAGAACCCGGAAAGGGTGAAATTATAGATATTGTTGCCTGATTAAATACCGCTATTGAGCCGTTGCTTCACTTATCGAATGTCTGCGCTGGTCTTTCTGATTAAGTAAGTCTTCTTGAAACATAATAATCATCTGTTCTTCTTTAGGGATGGATTTTTTCAGTTCCATATCACAGAGCGCTTTAGCCTCTTCAAATAATCCACATCGCCTGTAAAGGTCAATAAGCATAAGCTGTTCTTCCAGTTTTGTTTCACAAAAAGGCTGTTTTGCCGATTGTGCTTCCTTGAAATAGTCGATTACTTTTTTTCTGCATTCGATAGCTTTTTCCCGGTGCTCATTGCTGTCGTCACATATCCACGCAGCATAAAGAGTAGCCCTGCCAGCTTCATTAGACTGGCCTATTTTGCCATGGATCATAGCCCAACAGAGAAATGCTCCCGCTGTTTCCGGGACGGACTTGTCATCTAACTGCTGTATGTAAAGCGGGTCGTTTATTATTTCAGCGGCCTCAGAAGGGCCGGATGAAATTTCCGGTGAACAGTATCCGCATGAGATGCACCGTTTTATCAGCATGTAAATGGAGGAACGGCTTGAATCGCCGGGTCTGCCGTCAAGGTCCTCCGCTTTGCCCATGTTGTATACGCCGATTTCAGCATAGCGACCTGTTTTACCGCATAGAAAGCAATTTTTACTTATGAATGTTAAGGTTGACATCTTTTTATTCATTTTTTGTCGTTGTAGCAGCTAAGTACTATTATTACATAATTTATATAAAAAATACAATAAAAAAATATTATTTTTTTTAGGCGTTTTTTTTACCATTCATTGACAAAGAGACACAACCCTAAAACCTTCAGTGCTTAACGCTGTGTAATAATAGAAAGAGATTCACATGATTATATTGAAAAATGCCACATTTCCATATTTAAGCGCTTGAAATGAGCAAATATTACCCATTTGTTTGAAAGATCTTCCCATAGTATAAAAAAAATAGAAATTTTCGTAACCAAACAGTCCTAGAAAGCGTATTTATTATTGGCACCATAATTGCGTAATTAGCCTTTGGATACCTAAAAAGACGCTTAATGAGGAGTATAGTATGAGTAGAGAGGAAAAGAGGCTGATTAAAAAGGCAAAAATAGTTTACAAGAAGATATTTCCCTGTGGAGGAAAAGAGACGCTTGAAGAGTGTTTTTCAAAATATAATGATAAGCTGTTCCTCTGGTTTGATACCGAAGATGACAGTACCCATTTAATAACAGAAGAAATGCAATATAAATAAAAAAAACGCTAAAAACCCTAAAATATTTTTAACAACTAGCCGATAGATATAATATGAATGCAATAAAGAGAAGAATGATAGCTGAAGCGCGAAGAAAGTACAGGAGAATTTTCCCCTGTTCTTACCGCCGCAACCTTGATGAGTGTTTTACCGTCGAGAATAATGAGATTATTTTCTGGTTTAATACAGAAGATTTCTCAACCCACACACTATCTATTAAGTTGTCCTAACCCAGATAAACTGGATAAGTACCTTCACGAAATAATTTTCTACCAGATAAGCTGGCACCATGTGCCAAAAAAACGCAGGAAATTATTTCTAAGGTACTAATAATACTTCCCAATTGTTTTATCCTATTATAATATTACCGATTTCGTAATTGAGCGGTTATAGCCTTAGATTGGCCATTTCTTTCAATGATCATAGTGAGAGCAATAATTTCTGAAATAATTAGATAACAAGTTGAATTTAAATAAGTAATGAAATTATTTAATAAACCTGGAGTATGCCCACTGGGATTATGGAAGAAAGTGCTATAAATGATATGATATTGAAAATCGCTAAACGTTAGGATGATTTAGCGATAATTAATTGATATTAAGATAGTTATAAGCGAAAATCGTGGATGTGGCGGAAAAAGAGCTTCTGTGCTTCACGTTGTAAAAAAAACGATAAAGAGTTTTTTATTATTGCATATATTAATAGAAATGAAATGATCATTGAAAATAGGAAAAAGATTGCGGTTTGTAAGGCAAAGATATAATTAGAGATGCATTTTTTAAATCGATTGAAATGCTGAAATGTTCCCTCTTTTTTCAGCTTTTAGGGTCTACTAAAATACAACCTGTTTTAGGTGGGAGTAGTAGGGAGTAGTAATAATAATGATAGAACATTATTTTAGAAGGGAATATCTGGCTGGAAATCCGGCTAAAAAGATATAACTTGTTGATTATTAACAAGATAAGTGATTATCCCTATGGCAAGTTGCGGGATAATATTGTGTAGAAGCAGAAAGATCATTTCCATGCTCTTCTGCTTAACACACTATTAATAGAAGATGGTGGGATTTTGAACATCACACCATAACCCGGCCGCCTTTAATACCTGTGTTTGTCAATGGAATATCCGTAACCGGGAAAGCAACAGGAGGGGCTGGTTCTTATTTATAAAGCAACGTGGTAAAAGCGGTATGACAAGTCGATATATTTTTAACAAAATAGTGCGCTAATTTTTATTTTGCTTTTAATAATATGGTTGCATTACAATTGAATTCATTATATTATTATACTTCTTGATGAAAAAAAACATGAAAATTATTAAAATTTAAACCTCTTGTCGGGAGAAATTACATGGAACAAAAAATTGCCGAATTGACCGAGAAGATATATAAAGAAGGTGTAGAAAAGGGCGAGGAGCAGAAAAAGGAGATTTTAAAGGCAGCCCAGGCCGATGCTTCGAAGATAAAAGAGGATGCAAAGAAAGAGGCGGAAAAAATAATTGCAGAGGCGCAGAAGAAGGCTGAGGAGATGAAAAGAAATATAGAATCGGAGATAAAACTTTCTTCCCAGCAGGCTGTCAGTACCTTAAAGCAAAAAATTATTGATTTACTCTTGACAAAGGGCGCTGATGAAAAAATTTCCGCAGGCCTTTCTGATCCTGGTTTTATAAAAGAGTTGCTGATCGCAATTGTTAATAATTGGAAAACAGGTGAAGGGGGGGCAATGTCTCTGGAGGCTGTGCTCCCGGAAAAATTAAAGGGGAAGCTTGACAAATCACTGAAAGACTCTCTTAAAAAAATTATGAAAGAAGGGGTTGAAATCTCTTTTTCCAAAAATATCAAGGGTGGATTTCAGATCGGCCCGAAGAAGGGTACCTTTAAAATAAGCCTCACCGATGAA
>JAUXBV010000213.1 GCA_030619215.1 Fibrobacterota bacterium
CACGAATGAGAACCAGTTATTAAGTTTCAGTATTTCAGCCAGCGATGACGATGGAGATGGATTAACCTTAACGACCAATACTTTACCAACGGGAGCCTCTTTTACAGACAATGACAATGGTACGGGCGATTTTTCCTGGACACCAACCTATGCACAATCGGGTTCACCTTCGGTGACCTTTACCGTAACGGATGATGGTTCACCGAATGAATTTGATAATGAAACAATACAGATAACAGTAAATGATGTAAACCGTGCCCCGGTTCTAGCAGCTATTGGCAATAAAAGTACGGATGAGAACCAGTTGTTAAGTTTCAGTATTTCAGCCAGTGATGATGATGGAGATGGATTAATCTTAACAACCAATACGTTACCAACAGGTGCCACATTTACGGACAATAGCAATGGTACGGGAGATTTTTCCTGGACACCTACTTACACACAGTCAGGAAATTATTCAGTTACCTTTACCGTAACGGATGATGGTTCTCCAAATGAAACAGATGAAGAGACAATAGATATTACTGTTTCAAATGTACTTTACTCTGTGGATATATCTGCATCGTCAAATGGTTCAGTAAATCCTTCTGGAAATCAGAGTGCTGATCCTGCGAATACATTATTGGTAACAGCCACACCTTCATCAGGGTATCATTTCTCCAGTTGGGATGTAAGCGGGGGAGTGGCCATAACCGATGGAGATGAGACAGGGGAGTTCACGATTACCGGTGACGGAACGATTCAGGCCAGTTTCGCCATTAATGATTATACGGTCACTGTCTCATCCAATGGCAACGGTACGGTAACACCGTCCGGGGATCAGCCCGCAGCCCATAATGAAGTAATATCAGTAACTGCAAATGCAGATGCAGGGTACCATTTTGACAACTGGACTGTAACCGGCGGCGTGTCAATTACCGATGGTGATGAGACCGGTGAGTTTACCATAACCGGTAATGGGACAATTGCAGCCAGCTTTACTATCAACCAGTATATGGTGACTTTTATACCGGGCGCTAACGGTAACATAACAGGCGCCTTGACTCAGACAGTAAATCATGGGGACAACTGTACTGAGGTGAGTGCAGTGCCGGATGCAAATTATCATTTTTCCGGATGGAGTGGAAGTTATACGGGTATAGATAATCCTCTAACCATAACAAACGTTACGTCGGATATGACAATAAACGCAAACTTTGCCATTGATCAATATACTGTTACCTTTAACGCAGGTGTAAATGGCGATGTAAACGGCCAGTCACAGGTTGTTCAGGCAGTCGACCATGGCAGCAATTGTACTGCTGTAGCAGCAAATCCGTCTACAGGTTATCATTTCGATGGCTGGACAGGGGATCATAATGGTGCGGATAACCCTATAACCGTAACTAACGTTACTTCAAATATGGCAATTACCGCAAACTTTGCTATTAATACATATTCAGTACATGTTTCATCTTCCGGTAACGGCATAGTAACACCGTCAGGCGAGCAGAGTGTGGAGCACAATGATATTTTGTCAATTACCGCTTCACCAAATACGGATTATCAATTATCCGAATGGAATGTAACCGGAGGAGTTAGTATTATTGATGGTGATGAATCAGGACTGTTCAGGATCACGGGAGCAGGAACAATTACCGCTGTATTCAGGCTCGCGACCTCTGTAATAAATAACGGCAATACACCGAAAATAGCGAATGAAAGCTTCAGTGTGTGCCCGAACCCGGTATCGAATAATGCAAAACTCGACCTGTTCTTTCAGGGAAAATTCAAATCAGATGCAGAACTGATAATTTATGACCAAATAGGAAACCTCGTGTTTAGTAAATCCTACCCGCAGATAGGCGGTGACCTGAATAAACCGAAAAAATTCGGTCAATGGAATTTGAGAAATAAGAACGGCAGAGTTGTATCAAGCGGTACCTATCTGGCAGTCCTCACCGTGTCCGGGGATTATGGCCAGAAAGAGAGATATATTACGAAGGTTGGCGTTAAGGAATACTAAAAGAGCTAAGTTATACTGATGGTAAAGCTTTCACCCAAAGGGTTTTAATGCCAGCTTGCCTAGTGCGCCCTGAGAGAAACAGTATATAAAATATTATCGCAATTAACGCAACTCCGACCCAAATGATTGGCTTTTATGTGTCCTGCAGTCCGGCAACTAAGATTACCGGGCGAGCTTATTACGTTCTACTCACCCTTTGTCGCTGGATAGCAAAACAGGCCGAGCAGGTCCTCACTTGATGAGATGAACTGCTGAACGCCGTCTGCAGCATCTTTGTCTGCCCATATTTTCCACCGATATGAACAACCCCCTTTAATCGGCTGTTTTGCTGAGTTGTCGAAATTGAATACAACGCTGGTCGTTTGGGCATCTATTTTTGCATGGAGCACGTTGTTATCTGAATCATAACCACCCCACACCAGATCGCCATAAGAGTTATATACCGCTATGATATACTCCTGTGTCGAGGGATATTTTTCCCATACAAACGTGGGTGTGTCCGTAAATATATTAACAGGAACCAGGGTGTCCTTATGATTGGTCGGAGATACAATTGGTACGGCATCCGTTATACTGAAATCGAGTGTTTTCGCACTGTCACCAAGTGCAAATGTCAAAACAGGAAGCCCGAACTTTTGTATCCAGTCAGGATCCATCACATATCCGTCATTACGGTAACTTGCCCAGGGAATATAGGTGCCGGGAGGAATGGCATTCATAATATAGGTAGAAGTCGGTTGCATGAGTGTATCCAGGCCCGGTATGGCTTCATACGAGATAGGATGTGCCAGTGTGATGTCGACAATGCCGTTTTGGGATGCAAGAAAAGTAATCCTGCCGCTCAGCGGCGACCCTGCATTGGCAGTAAGCTGAATATTTACGTCTGGTGTTATGGTCTGGCTGGTTACTCCAACAGAGGTAACTGCGGTTGACTGATACCAGCCTGCAAGAAAACACTGCATTTCATACACACCTTCAGGAACATTAAAAAGGATATAAAAACCGTCAGGGCCGGAAAATCCGCTCGCGGTTATTGAATCAGTTTCGCGAATAGCGATCACCAGGCATCCTGAAACAAAATCATTGGTCGTTGATTTTACCACACCGCTGATGGTGCCGCAATTAAGTGCAAGCGGATCTTTTTTAAGTATAATATCCTGATGAATGAAAGAGCCGCTATCGCCAACCTGAAACGGTATTGATGCCCCATTAGGGGGAGGAGAACTCTTGTAATTCTGTGCAGCAACCTTTAAATAGTAAAGAAGGTTAGGCTGGACATAGAGGAAACATTTCCCGGCACTGTCCGTAAATTGCCGTGCTATTCCCTGGTTCGTATTGGAGTTGAATATGACAACATCCGCATTGCTGATCGGAATATTGGTAGAGTCCTCCAGTACACGAACACTGACCGTTGCACATACACTATCAAGAGTATCTATAGTAAAGTTATGTATGCCCTGGTAAGAGTCTATTACTTTCCAGGTTCCTGCATACCCTGTTTTGGTTACCTTGATTGTATCCGGCAAAGTTGACTTTTCCAAGCGTGCAACCGCTTTAACATCCTTACCCGTAAACCCCTTAGTAAAACCAAGCCCTACGCAATTCTCATTCATTTCAGGGATATGCAAATATTTGTATTTAAAAACAGCCCCATTAACCTGAAAAGAGATAAGATACATTTGTGATGATACATACTTTTCAAGAATTGGAAAAACATATTCACCACACGTTAATTGTCGGTTTACAACAGTGTTTACACGCTTTCCATTTATACCAAACACATCAATCCGTACATGTTGGTTATTCTTTATAATGGAGAAAAAGATAGTCGACCTTTTAAACTGAGGCGCAGTAAATGTACTATTTTCAAAAGAGTTATCTTTAATTGATGTATAAGCGATAGTGTATTGACCATTTACATCGGTTTTGGTGGAAAGATTCTGATTTACCAGGATAACATCCGCACCTTCAATAAGCTGATTGTACTTTCCGGTAACCATTCCTGTAATGTTTATATTCTGACTATGTGCGTTAAATACAAAGAACACAGTCATGCAGAAGAGTATGCTTTTGAAATACACGATTGCCTCCTATTGATTCTGAATAACGATTCTGTTCCGGTTTTGCTTTTAACATAAGAAATCAGGCGAAATTATATATCTACATATATCATGTAAAAGCAGCTCTCTCTATAATTTTCTCAAATTTTTAGTAAATTATCAAGTAATAAATGAAAAACCGGAAATACCAATTCCGCTTTTTCTCGATATAATTTTAGGAATATTTCTTAATTATTGCCATTCTGTTCACTCTTTCGGGCAGAGAGCCTCAGAGTCACAGAGAAAATATTAGGGTTAAAATAAAAAAGAAAAGAGAAAGATGTAGGAGTTGGGGAGGATTTTCATCGTTTAGAACCCTGAAAGGGTTCCATGTTGTATGAGATAGAGTCAGAAAAGGCAAGGATGTAAGTGCCGGGAGTAAGGATCCTGAAAAACAGCGTGAGATGAAAAAAAGTACCCCGGCGGTCAGATATATAAATCTTACTTTTCTTTTTCCATTAATAATCCTATATTTAGAATTGAGAAATGCCCGGCTTTTTTTGATGTTTTAAAGTATGGATTCCCAACAAGTTGGACTTTGCCCGCCAAAGGTGGGAATGACGTTTTCGGACAAGCACTAAGTAGTTACCGAACAATGTGAATCGAAAGGATCCCTCGTGCAACCAATAACTGTTGTTTTACCCCATTATGAACACCCATTATGGCAGGACACACTCAATCAGTTTCTTGATTCTCCCCAGGTAGAAGAAGTTATTGTACTCCATAAAGGGACGTATAATGGTTTGGAAAAGAGAGTGCAGGTTATATCTACAAATCAGGTATTCTCCAGTGAAACACTCCAGCAATTGGTTAATCATGTTAAGACTCAATTCTTTTTATTCATATCTCCTCCAGGATTGATTTTTCCGGGAACGAGGATGTTTGAAAGGCTTTTACAGGGTATGTCGATGACTGGTGCGGTAATGATCTATGCGGACTATTTTGATCAGATTGACAACTCCCTTACCATACATCCGGTCCTTGATTATCACATCGGGAGTGTGCGGAATGAGTTCGATTTCGGTCCATTTCAGTTTTATCGGACCTCATGTGTTCGCACTGTAATAGAAAAATCTGGATTGCCTTCTGATATTGATTATGCAGGATTGTATGATCTTCAGTTGAAATTGTCTGTTTCCGAACAGTTGCACCACATACCCGAACCTCTTTGCCGGAAAACAGTACTTACCGATGAGAGCTCTGGTGAGAAACATTTTGATTATGTCAAGGCACAATACCGTGATATGCAGGTGGAATATGAAAAAGTATTTACCGATCATCTCAAACGGATTAATGCCTATCTCGAACCAAAGTTCTCACCGGTACCGCCGGATAAGCAGGAATTTCCCGTTGAGATAAGCGTGATCATCCCGGTTTTAAACCGCGAACAGACAATCCCTGATGCGATAAAGAGCATTGTCAGTCAGAAATTGTCCGTACCGTTTAATATTCTCATTATTGACAATCATTCAACCGATCAAACACCATCGATTATTAATAATTTAGCTGAAAAAGATTCCCGTATTCATCATATTATCCCTGAGGCGGTAGATTTGAATATTGGCGGGTGCTGGAATGAGGCTTTACTCTCACCTTTGTGCGGACGTTATGCCGTGCAGCTTGATTCCGACGATCTCTATGCTCATGAACTGGTATTGCAACAAATTTATGACGAATTTCAGAATAATGATTATGCAATGATCATTGGTTCCTATACAATGGTGAATTTCGATCTTAAGATAATTCCTCCGGGACTCATTGATCATCGTGAATGGACACCGGAGAACGGACGGAACAATGCATTACGTATTAACGGGCTCGGGGCGCCGCGCGCTTATCGTACGGGCATAGCACGGTCTATTCTGTTTCCGAATGTCGGTTATGGCGAGGATTATGCTATGGTACTTGCGATCTCTCGTCTCTATCAGATAGGACGCATATATGATTCCCTGTATTACTGTCGTAGATGGAAAGACAATACCGATGCGGCATTACCCATTGACAAAGTTAATAAGAATGATAGGTATAAAGATTACCTTCGGGCTGTTGAGATACGTACACGGCAAGCTCTAGTGAAATAGAGATGAATCGCACTGTATTATTACACCGGCAAATAAAGCAAAAACAAGATTTCTCCAAAGTGAATAAGCAGGCTTACTCGAAATGACAGACACAAAACAAGATTTCTCCAAAGTGAATAAGCAGGCTTACTCG
>JAUXBV010000101.1 GCA_030619215.1 Fibrobacterota bacterium
CGAAAAGTAGGATGTTTTACATCCACTTTGAGTAACCCTATTGATAAATTTATTTGTTAGTACGAATTATCTCTCTTAAAAGAGACACAATATTATCCTATATTTAGGATAATTACACAGTAGCAAGAAATCGATACTTTATAAATAATAACCAATTAAACAACAATAAGGACAGGTATAAATGAAAAGAAGAAAAGCAGTAATTATGGGAGCCGCTGGCAGAGATTTTCATAATTTTAATGTGTATTTTAGAGAAAATGAGCGTTATGATGTTATTGCATTTACTGCAACACAAATTCCTGATATTGAAGGCCGGATGTATCCTCCTGAATTGAGTGGTGATCTCTATCCGAACGGGATTCCGATTAGAGCGGAGTCCGAGTTAAAGGAGATTATTGAGAAGGAAGGAATAGAGGAGGTATTCTTTGCCTATAGTGATGTATCTCATGGGTATCTGATGCATAAAGCAGAGCAGGTTATTGCATGGGGAGCGGACTTTACGCTGCAGGGGCCGGCCTCAACAATGGTGAAAAGCACAAAACCGGTTATCTCAGTATGTGCCGTCAGAACAGGATGCGGAAAAACCCAGACATCACTCCGTATAGTGGAAATATTAAAAGATATGGGGAAAAGAGTAGCGTCGATTCGTCATCCAATGCCTTACGGAGACCTGGCAAAGCAGAAGGTACAACGATTTGCCACGTTGGAAGATATGAAAGTACATGAGTGTACCATTGAGGAGATGGAGGAGTATGAACCCCATATAATAAGGGGAAGTATTATTTATGCAGGTGTGGACTATGAGGCTATTTTACGGGAAGCGGAAAAAGAGGCGGATATTATTATCTGGGATGGTGGGAATAACGACCTGCCGTTTTATTTTTCCGATCTGGAAATTGTTGTTGTCGATCCGCACAGACCCGGCCATGAGCTTGATTATTATCCCGGTGAAGCAAACCTGCTGAGGGCCGACGTTATTGTTATTAATAAAATCGATACAGCGGAACAGGAAAACATTGACATATTAAAGACTACTATCAGGGAAAATAATCCGGAGGCAATTGTAATTGAAGCCAACTCACCCATTTCAGTAGAAAACTCCGATGAAATTAAAGGCAAAAGAGTTCTGGCTATTGAAGACGGCCCAACGCTCACTCATGGTGAGATGAAGTATGGCGCCGGGGTTGTTGCAGCAAAGAAGTTCGGAGCTGCTGAGCTTGTTGACCCAAGACCGTTTGTTAGTGGAACTATTGCAGAAACTTATAAAAAATATCCGTTTATTGGAACGCTTCTCCCTGCTATGGGGTATGGTGAGAAACAAATGAAAGACCTTGAAGATGCGATAAACCGTACGGATTGTGACCTTGTAGTAATAGGTACGCCTATTGACCTTGGAAAGCAGTTGAACATTGAGAAACCACATGTCCGCGCTACCTATAAGCTTGACGAAATAGGTTCACCCAACCTTGAGGAAGTTCTAAAAAAGTTTCAGTAGCTAACCAATATTCAGGATAAAAGGAGTGTCTGAGATGTCTGTTACTTTAAAAGGCAGAAGCTTTTTAACACTGAAGGATTTTACTCCCGGGGAGATTGACTATTTAATTAATCTGTCTTTAGAATTGAAGCAGAATAAATATAACGGTATTAAAAAAAGGCTTTTAGAGGGTAAAAATATTGCACTCATTTTTGAGAAACCCTCAACCCGTACACGCTGCGCTTTTGTTGTAGCTGCATTTGATGAAGGCGCTCACCCGGAATATCTTGGCAAGGGCGACATACAGCTTGGAAAAAAAGAGAGTGTTAAAGATACGGCCCGGGTGCTTGGCAGGATGTTTGACGGTATACAGTTTCGAGGTTTTAAACATGAAACAGTCGAAGCCCTGGCAAAATACGCAGGTGTTCCTGTCTGGAACGGTTTGACCGAGAGGTTTCACCCGACACAGGCCCTTGCAGATTTTCTTACCGTAAAAGAGCATAAGGGTAATTTGAAAGGGATAAAATTCGTGTATGTAGGCGATGGAAGAAATAATGTAGCAAATTCTCTTTTAATAGGCGCATCAAAGCTGGGACTCGACTTTCGTATTGTATCACCCAGAGAGCTTTTTCCTGATAGAGAACTATTAGCATATACAGAAGAGACCTCAAAGGCAAGCGGCGCAACAATCACCGTAACTGATGATGTGGACAGGGGCGTGGATGCGGCAGATGTGATTTATGCCGATGTCTGGGTGTCAATGGGGGAAGAGGAGCAATTTGAAGAGAGAATTAACCTTTTAAAGCCCTATCAGGTCAATATTGATATGATGAAGAAGGCTTCCGATTCTGCAATTTTTCTGCACTGCCTGCCGGCATTTCATAATCGCGAGACAGCAGTTGGGGAAGAGGTCTATCAGAAATACGGTATTCCTGAGATGGAAGTTACCGGGGAAGTTTTTGAAAGTAAACAATCGGTTGTGTTTGATCAGGCGGAAAATAGAGTGCATACAATAAAGGCTGTGATGGTTGCGACGTTAGGTGGGTAAAGGTATTTAGATAAAATATAACACTTGAGCAATTTGTAACATTGCCATCCGAATATGGTGTGTGTGAGTTATCCATAATCATTTCTAACCTCATACAATTTTATATCAAAACACTTCCAGGTTCAAAATCTATATTGATTTACCACTCAAAACACTTATAAGTCGAAAAGCATGATATAGATTTGCCACTCGAAATACTTCTAGGTCGAGAAACATGATATGGGTTGGCTACTCGAAACACTTCTAGGTTGAAATCACTATATCGTTTTTGCTCTCGCAACACTGGAAAGCAAGGGAATGATATATGGATTTTGATTAAAAATCCATAGAATCAAGAATTAGTAATTCATCACCATATTCTTCGAAAAAATTTTTCATTAATCACTCAGCTTGATTTTATACTTACTGGAAAGATATTTAAAAACAGCGTCCATTTCATCTTCACTTAAATATTTGGAATATTTCAGAACCTCCACCATATCTCCATTCCAGTTCTTTACTGCTAAATGTTTACCACCACCTCCAAGCATTAAATAATTAAGATCGACATTCTGGCTAACAGGTGGAAAAGTTATAGAACTGTTTGGGCCTGAATTACCGTCAATCCACATCTTCAACGCGACATTATTTGATCCAAGACCGTTATTTGTAGCATAACATAGAATATGCCATCGATTATTCATTACCTTCAGATCACACGTAATTGTTGTATCCCTATCCATCATGCCCATGCGAATCTGGCCGGTGATTCCCATTTTACCTTTAAAAACACCTAAACCTAAATATTGGGAGGCGCCTGCAGAGACAAGTATACTTGCAGTATCTATTCGCAGAGACGGCTCGAGCCGGGCAACAAAGAATATGGTGAAAGGACCTTTTGCCCAGGCTTCACTCACACCCAATAAGTTGGAGTGGTTTTCAGGTGTAAAGAGTGCTACCGGGTAGCCTTGAATAACCCCGGGAAGCAGTTTGGGCATTGTTTCCATACTATATTCGTCATTGGTATACTCATTTTCGGCCAGGTTAATTGAAATACCGTGCCAGCCTACTAAAAAATTTTCTTCAACAGTGGTTCCTGTGTCTGACCGTAAAAGAAATCCAAGGCTGTCAATATTGTCGGGGAAGCCGTAAGAGTAAGCTATATGCAGGGTGTCAACAATTGTCTCTACTCCTGAGCTGTCAACAACCATGATAACCATTGCTTCCTTACCCTCTTTTTCGTTGGGGATAAATGTCAGGATGAACCAGTTTGTATCCACAGCATCGGTTCCGAAGCTCAGTATCTTGTCCTGCTGGATAACTGCAATGATATCATTCTCGGAAAACGGTTTTGCATCTGCAACGACAATACAGAGAATATTGGCAGGTTCGGTAATCGTACTCAGGTCCAGAACACCGTTGTCTGTCGTATCAACTCCTGCAGGCAGGAAGATAAAAAATTGATAAGGTTTGGCCTGGGTGGAATCCTTAATAGTAAAGTTCCAGGGGTAGGCATTATATTGCTTCCCGTCAACAAGAGCAACGTATGTTTCATGGTATTGGTTGACCGATTGGCCTGGATTTGAGACCTTACCTGACCAGTGAGCATTGAAGCGTTTTGCCCCAATGGAGTAAAGGTTATTGACCCTGAATCAGGAAGCGTACTGCCTACTTCAGGAACATGAGCGATATACACAGAGTCGCCGTCCGCATCATAGACAGAGAACGTTTGAGACCATGGTTTCCCAAGTATTAGAGTCCTCGGCCATGAAACAGCCGGCGTTATTATTGGAAGGTAATTTCGCATGACAAATACGGTATCATTGGTATAATTGCCGCTTGAGTCATTGAGGTGAATAAAGAAGTATTGCGGCTCACCGTTTAATGCAAGGGTGTCTTTCCAAAGATATTTACTCTCTTCAATTTTCAGTTTACTATTAATAACCACGCTATCCATATGTTCATCATACGCTTCCAATTCGAGGATTGCCAGGTCGCCGGGGATAAAATGCGATTCTCCTTCTGTCCCATTTACCACTATTTTATTAATATAAGGAGGGACTTTGTCCTCATTGCCGCTGATATACTCCAGTTTGACCGTGTCCCTGGCAATGATATTGTTTCCTGTGTCAATCACCGCGATCTCTATGGCATTGCTTCCCAATTGAAGCGAAGCCGTGTAGGTAACTGTTTTCTCAGCATGTCCGGCAAGGGTGTCAAGGTTAACGATGCTGCCCGCCTCGATGTGATTTATGGTAACGATAACAGAATCGTCTTCCGGGTTTGATATGGCAGCGATTATATCGTAGAAAGCCTTGTCTGTCGTATATGGATTATACGGCGGGTTTTTTATTAGTATGATCTCCTTGGGGCCGTTGATATCATAGCGGATATAAAAAGTCTTGGTATTTTCATTGTTATCCGTATCCCATGCTTTAACCACAGCGACGAAATACGTTGAAAGAGTGTCCATATTGGTAAAAGTTTTATAGTAGACGGTTGATTTAATATTGACTGTTGAGTCGGTAAACAGGGTATTATTTACTAATGCGCCACCGATACCTAAATTATCATTACATTCCACTTTAAAAACAAAGCTGCCGGCACCGGTAACTATGGTATCGCCGCTTATGCCCTGGTTAATGCATAAAATAACCGGCCCTGTTGTATCGATATAGCTGTAATTAAACAGTGCTTCAGGTGATTTATTTCCGAGCGAATCTTCAACCCAGAGGTAGCCGGTGTTTCCCGATAAAACGTCGGTAATTTGGGTGTTATAAGAGTTGTAGGGATATGACAGAACCAATGGCTGCCCATCCTGTTTCTGAAATTTCCAGTTGTAAATTACATCATTATCACCTACCGGCGGCGATAAGAGCGAGAGGGGCGTGCCGCCCTCCACGGTAATACTGTTTTGAGCCAGCGGTGAAGTAACATTTAAGGAAAACTCGACAGGTATGACATCCCCGTTGTTACGGTAGGTGTTTAATGTTATCTTTATATCCCCGGTATCAGGGTAGGAGAAACGAAAGGCATATTCACCGGCTGAAATAGGCGCCGCCACTGTTGTGTCTTCCCAGTACCTGTTTCCTTCGGCGGATACGGTAAAGGAGTCAATATTTTCTCTCACTGTTGCGACAACAGTGAGTGATTCTGTTGTAAATATTGACAGAGAGCTGTCCGCGTGTATCGAGCTTTTAGCTGCGATAATTTCCATATTGACATTGACAGGATTTTCAAATGGGTTGTAATCGGAACAGAAGATACAGAAAAGTCCGACAATGATTAGAAGGAAAGCTGGCCGTTTCATAGTACTGTTCCTTCCGCTTGTTAGAAGGTAAATGTCCAGACCAGGCCGACGGCGCCGAGCAGGCTTGCTCCGACACCAACGCTCGTTAGAGAAAAGTCCAGGTTTTTATCACGCCTGGCTTCTTCCCAGTCTTTATTGGTATGAGTATTTAAGTTTGAAATGTCATTACTGCTTAGATCATCAAATTCAGATCTTGACTCATCATATCTTTTATATCCGTAAATTGCCGCAACAACGCCGCCTGCAAGAAAAACAGCGCTGGTGTAGCGTATTATATTTCTTCTTCTTGATTTTGGGTCATCCACCAGTTTTATAGAAACACCCTCAACTTTTGCGTCACGGGTTGTAAGGACATAGTTATAGGGCTTCTCATCCTCTACATGATGCAGGGAATCGGCGATGGTAAGGTGAACTTTACCATTTGCATAAAATATACAGGGATTTATTCGAATGAGCCTTGTAACGGAATTAATACCATAAACCGAATAACTGATTTTACAATATTTAAGCCTTGTTCCAAATGCGTCTTTGTGTATGTAAATACCATTCCAGTCAAATGGATTTGCTATTAGCGAAGTATCAGGATTATATCTGCCGTCAAATTCCGAAGTAAAAGTTATGGGTTTTTCTTTCGTTCCTTCAGCTATAAGCTGACCCTGCACCTGAAAACCGGTGAAGTTCTGAAAAAGGAATATGGCTCCCGGTTCAATAGTAACGGTTTTTCCAAAAGGAACTTCTATGTCTGAAACTATAAGGTACGGTTTTTCCATAGCAGCGACAGTTTTTGGCAAGGGACCGGATAGCGTATCGAACTCAAATGAGAAAGCTTGAATAGGGAACGATACAATAAAAGCTAGGAAATGGATTGATTTTAAATACTTGATACTATTTTGTAGCATTTGATTAGTTACCCCTTTACAGCCCTGTATTTTTCTCCAATTTTCCGGATCTCTTTTCTGTACTTCTGAAATAGTGGATGACTTTTATTATTACTGAAGAGAGCTCCAACGTTTCTCCATTCTTCAAGTGCTTTTAAATAGCTTTGTTCTGTCGGGTTATTATAAAAAGATTTTGAAGCGCAGAGTGCCTTATAATGATAAACTTCCTGCTTTAATGTATTATAGTCGATAAATTGCTTTGGTGCGTTCAAAGAATTTTGGAGCAGTAGTCTTGCTTTAGTAATTTGACCCAGGTTATAAGCGAATTTTGCCTTGGCCAGTAAGAATTCACCGTCGTTTATCTCATTTGTTGACAGGAAGTTAGCCAGCTCCTTGGTTCTTCCCAATCGCTGCAACAGCCGCATTTTATAGATCTTTGCCCTGCTTTGATTTGCCTGTGAAGAAGGCAGGTGTTGAAATAATTTAAAGGCTGTTGACAGGTGGCCGGCACTATACTCCCGCTCGATAATATTCATTATATCTGCAGTTCCATACTGCTTTGACAGCCGGGTAACAAGAGGCGGTTTTTTTTCAGCCTGAACAGGTATACTCCCTTGTGTATCCTCAGCTCTTGCGATTACTTCCGGTTTTCTATCTTTTTTTTGGGTGGGCTCTTTTGTTTCTTGAATTGTAATGTCTTCTTTTTTGTCAGGCGCCACTGTTTTAACAGGCGGGGCAGTCTCTTTCCTAAGAGCTTCCTGTGCAATAGGAGGAACTTTACTGGTGGCAAGATCGGCAATATAATCATTTAGAAATTCGATACCCTTAAATATTAAAGCCCCGATAATAAAAGCCAGTAAAGGGATAGCTATAATGGGTTTCCACGGTATAACCATGCCGATTCCGGGAATAACCTTTTTGGCAGGTTTTTCCTTGATGAACTCCCTAAGGGTTACTTCCGGCAGTTCATGGGTGAGCTGCCGATGTATTTTTTCAAGCTCAAACAAGAGCTTATCCGTACTGTCAATGCGTTTTTTTCTATCCTGCTGCATGCATTTGTGAATTAACTTCCGCAGCTTTGTCGGGGTTAGTATCTTGAATTCGTGTATAGGCCGGTATTGATTTTTTTGTTTTAAAGAGATGAGTTTGCTGAAGTTTTGCTCCGGAAAGGGATTTATTCCAATAAGAACTTCATATAAAGTAGCTCCAAGGCCGTAAATATCGGTGCGGAAATCGATTTTATCCCCTTTCAGAAGCTCCGGAGACATATACTGAATTGTTCCAACAACAGTGCCTTCAATTGTATGGAATGATGCGTCTACGGGGCGGGCAATCCCGAAATCCATAAGTATCAGCTTCCCGTCCCGGCAGACCATTATATTACCCGGTTTCAGGTCCCTGTGAATTATCCCCTTATATGTTTTACCATAAATAACATATTCGTGAGCATGAGTAAATGCGAGAGCCCTGCATACAAGGATGCCGATAGCAGCGCAGACTTTAGGTGATATTGCGCCTCTTTTATGTATTATCGTGTCAAGCGTCCACCCCTCGATCTTATCCATTTCGATGTAGGGCATTCCTTTCCATTCACCCACACTGTGGATATCAATAATATTCGGATGGGTAAGTTTGGCCAGTATCCTTATTTCAGTCTGAAATCTTTCCTTGGCGTCTTTGGAGCTCTCCGGCTTGATGAGCTTAACTGCACGGTATACTTCAAGCTGCGGAATCCATATCTCATATACATTGGCCATTCCGCCCTGTCCGAGTATCCGCGTGGTGAGACCGCTGCCAAGGGGCTCGTTTTTTGAAATGTCGGGAAGAACAGGGGGAACAATAGAATCAGGTTTGCCGGGGAAGGGATTTACTTTTTGCGAATCATTATTCATAAAGAGTTATATGTATCTGATAAATAAGCGCCTGCATTTACAGTTTATTGCTATAATTAAAGCTTTTTTTTCCATTATATAGCTTATCCCTATATTATAAATTTTAAAATAGGCAGATGCAATCATTTCAAATTTTTAATAGGGCAAGCCTGTATCCATTTAATGGTAACAGATTATTGGAAGGTGAAGGA
>JAUXBV010000473.1 GCA_030619215.1 Fibrobacterota bacterium
AAGCAAAAGCTGAACTTTTTCTTTATATTAATATATAAAAGTAAGTAATATATTAATTTTTTGTTTTATACAATAGTGCCTTTCAATTGTGGGAGGGGGAAATTGCACAATTATTTGGTCCTGCCTGAGTTATTCGCTTCCTATTTCCCTGAATTTGATACTAATAATTTATTGTTATATTGATATTTTAAAAAGTCTTTTTATAACATTAAAACGGAGGAGGGGGTCGTGAGAACCAGTCACAGGTTACACATTCAAAAAATCTTCAAAACTTTTTTCTATTTATCAATTCCGCTTGTTATCCTGAGCATATCACTTGGTTTCGCCGGGTGGATATCATTTGAAAGCGGAAGGGCTGGCAGCTATGTTGAATCAAAGGCGTTATTAAACCATACCAGCCTGACTTCTGAGCAGAGCGGATGTAATCTTTCCGTTAACATCCCGGGAGCTCAGGTATCGTACCCGGATGATTTTGGCCTTCTGGCCGGGAAATACAGCGTGTTATCCTTACAGGGCCAAAAGATGAAATTGCTGGATCATTATATGAATGGAACATTCAGGCCTGACAAACTTGGCCGGCCAAACCTGCCCTTTGTCCGTGTGCTCATTCGAATTCCCTATTCCGTAACAAAAGATCAGCTTACTATTGAAGCAATCAACACACAATTTAAAGCTGTTGAAGGGACGTTTGACATTGCTCCAATTCAGGAGCAGCTTTTTGATTCTTTTTATCCTGATATCCACACAGATAATCGTGTTTTTCAGAGAGACATGAATATCTATAATAAAGATGAATATTTCAGTCACGAGCTGGAATATAATGTACGTCTCTTTCGGGGATTTCGAATCGTAGAGATTATATACTCCCCGGTACAATATAACCCGGTGCAGAAAACACTTTTATCAACCAATACCGTAGAATTTGCTCTTAAGTACAAAGGCCATCAATTTAATATAGACAATAGTAAGGATATATTTAAAAGTGTTGCTTTCAAATCAACCTTTAACGGGATTACCGGTGTGGAAGAGTATGATTATAATTGCAGCGCAAAACCGACCGGAAAATTTATTGTTGTCTCAGCTCCAAGTTTAATGAACACTCCAACATTTGAGGAATGGATTGCCTATCGTGAAGGCGTGGGATATACACATGTTGGAAACATAGATGCGGATGCAAACAGCTCTTCGCAGATAGAAAGTGAGATTAAAAGCCAATATAACGGCGAAGGACTGGATTTTGTTATTGTTGTCGGAGATGAAGATGTCGTTGAAATTCCCGTAAGCGGATCGAGTTACCATTACAAAGACTGGTCTCGTATGGATGACGATGTGTATGAAGATGTTGGCCTGGGGATTTTTCTCTGTAACACGGAAGAAGGATTAAAACGTATCCTTGATCGCCAAATATGGCATGAAGCGGGTGGAGGCTGGACTAAAACAGTTATGATGACCATAGGCCAGCAGGAAACTGAAAATCCGCTGGGACGTTTTTCCTCACCGCATTATGCTACAAGAAACTGGGACAACCCTGATGGCGGATTAGGATGGACTGTTCATCGTGTTTACCAATGCAGTACAAGTCCGACCCAGGGATACGGCGGTAGCTACGGTACCCCCGGCCCGTATGACTGGGAAGAGTGGGTAAATTTCCCTGATAACATATACAGCTCCGGTGATGATGCTTTGGATAAAATTTATGACAACTGGAATGAGGGCGTTGCCGTTCTTGTGCACAGGGACCACGGCTCATCTTCCGGCCCCAGCAAACCTAGAATAAGGATGAGCAGCAGCGTTACCTCCGATTGCTCCCCCTTCTTTTTGTCAATTAACTGCAGCTCCGGAAATTTTAAGGATAACCATACTTCCAATTTTACTTATTTGACACAATCAGGTATAACCGGTACATGTGTAACTCTGGCTGCGCCGGTAACTACTATGTCCGGTGATAACGATTATTACTTAATAGGTATGTTTGAAGGAATGTTTCCGGAAGATGGAACCCCTCCGGAAAGGTGTATTGCGAAGGCACATTTAATTGGACAAATGAGCAGCAGCGGAAGCACTTCAAGAACGTATTTCCATAATTTCGGGGACCCGATGACCTGGATCAGTATAGGTGATATGAGCCCGACAATACGCGTTACTTCACCAAATGGCGGGGAGGAAATTGAGCAGAATACCTTCTGTAATGTTCGGTGGGCTGATAATATCAATGGAAATGTAAAAATAGAGCTCCTCAAAGGCGGAAGTGTTGCTTCGACAATCGCAGCATCAACTGAAAGTGACGGTATACATGAGTGGCAGGTTGGAACTACACAGGCAGCAACCGATTATAAAGTAAGAGTAACCAGCGTTGACAGTACCGCACTGTTTCATGAGAGCGAAAATACTTTTGCCGTTGTACCGGAATACATAATAACTGACTATATCTATTTTGAACCTTTCGATACGTTAGTATCAGCAACAGAGATCCTTCCATACAAATACGCACAACTTACCACTGATGACCATAACTGGACGGTTTTAAGCGGCCCCACGCCTTCAAGAATCGATGAGCCGCCGGATGTGACCGGACCTATGGCTGACCATACAAGCGGTGGGGAACAGGGTATATATCTCTATACGGAAGCATCGGCAAGCGCGGATGGTAACCCGAATAAAAAATTCGATTATACAACGCCCAAATTCAATTTTAAAGCTCTGAACAAGCCAATGTTAGCCTTCTGGTACCACATGTTCAGTGATAACGCAGGTGAGGATCGTATGGGCGATCTCAGTGTTGATATCTGTGTAGACGGTACATGGCACCCTGACGTCATTAAAATAAGCGGGAATCAAGGTGATAACTGGATTGAGCAGACACTGGAACTGGAACCGTATAAAAGTGACCGTACCATATTCCGCTTCCGTGCTATTACCGGAGATAGCTGGGAGAGCGATATCTGTATTGATGATATTAAAATCTGGGACGATCAAACGGCAATTACTGACGTAACCGGTAAATTTCCCGCGTTCTATGACCTGAAATTCTATGGCTCAAGAGTATATTTCCAGGTTCCCAAAGGCATGGAGAAAAACAGGGTGAACATTAAGTTATACAACCTGCAGGGGAAACTGGTACAGGCGCTGGTCAATGATAATGTTAAGACCGGCTACTATTCAGTGCCGCTGCAACAGCTCGCTACAGGGCTGTACCTTTGCAGAATGGAAGCGGGGAAGTTTAGTAAGACTGTCAATGTTATTTTGACAAAATAAAATAAAGAATATTATTTATTTTATTACGATTAAGGGGATGCATATTTTGTCTGTGTCCCTTTTTTACTATCAATAATTGAGGGTATTCATCCTACCTTGATAATGTGAATTAATCTATATTTCCTATACATACATCAAACATTAATACCTTACCCAGCTAAGCTGGATAAGATTTTCTATGTCTGAATAATCTACGAAAAAAACCTAGCTAATTCAGACAGAGAATCTAAATTGCAGCGTCCCATTTAATCCTATGAATATACCACACACATTGCAGAAAAAGTCCCCCCCAAAGAACCTGTCTCCGGAGGAGTGGCGGGAGATATGGCTGAAAAAGTCAATTAAGATATTACAACACCAGGACAACACATTAATAAATAAAGAAAACAATTGCAACAACCATAAATCTTTAACTTTTGTGGATTTTTAAATATTATGAAAGTTTTCAATATTTTATATTATTGCT
>JAUXBV010000536.1 GCA_030619215.1 Fibrobacterota bacterium
ATGGGCAGTATAGCCCTTTTAAAATTATACGGCAATGAAAACCTGTCCGTATTAATCTTACCTTTTGAAATGGAGATTTTTCTAAAAAATAAAGTAATGCACGAAGACGAATGGTTTCCGTCCGATAAAACATTTATACCGAAAGAGGCTCTCGTCGTTGGTAAGGAGCCCTCCTCAAGCAAAGAAGTCGGCGTATTTACTACCGAAACAATCCCCGCGGGTTTCTTTGAAGAAAATGGTGTTGTAATTATCACGTCAAAAATATTTCACTATGCTAGCGTCATTGATTCAATAAAGCACACGTTACATAAGGATACCTTAATGATGATCCTGGTGAACGGCCTGAATCCGGAGTTGACACTTGAGAAGATATGCCGTGATAAGGGTATTAACAATCAGGTAACCCGTGCCGTTGTCATGGGAGGGACACATTACACAATCTATGAGGATAAATTCAGCGTTCACAGCGGCATTGCAAAGTTTGTCATAGGACACTGGACACAGGAGTACAGCCCCGAATATAAACAGCAGCTTGAAGTCATAGCCAACCTTTTCCCTAAAGACCGGTTTATAGCTCAACCGCTCATCGGCAACGATTTTCGTGCCCCGTGCTTTGATAAGGTTCTTGCCAATCTTGTTAATCCCATTTCCGCTTTTACCGGCTGCCCAACCATCGAATATGTCGAGCATGAGCTGGTAAGAGAAATCATAACAAAATGTTTCAATCAGGGCATTGATATCGGTTTGGCAATTGGCCTTGACCTTAAAGACCGTGAAGATATTATACACAGAAAACTTGAAATGTATGAAAAAGCAGGGTTGACCTCAAAGGCTCATCTCCCGTCAATGGGCCAGGACTCTTTACGCGCACTCCTAAACAGAAGTCCTCTCTATCACGAAAATGAGCATATCGGCATTGCAATTGTAAAAGAGGGTCTGCAGGCTGAAAAGCCCTATAATGCAAGTTATATTGCCGGATTCAGTAATATCCTGACGCAGGTTACCGGGCACTATAATACGCTTCACACTCAGGATAAGGAGAAGGCATCCGGATTCCTTATTGAGCTTATGATGCGTAACAGACATTCACTGGGCCTGAATCCAAATAACACTACGTTATATGAACAGTTTGCCGGAATGGAAGAGCTTGAGTCACAAATCAGCATTGATTATACAAAGGTGAAACAAATCAAAAACCTTAACGAAGCAGCCGATATCTTTCAGGAAAACTTGACCGTGATGACGCAGGATTAATTCCGGTGTGAAACCGGGAATAAATAATATTGCCTGGATTTTTTCCAAGGAAAAAATATGGACTATAACAATTTGCTGGTAGAAATCAATGATGGGTTGGGGATTGTCACATTCAACCGGCCAAAGGCGCTGAACGCATTAAACAGAAAGACACTTGAAGAATTTATCGACATTGTAAACAGCTTGAATGCTAACGATGATGTCAATGTAGTTATTATTACCGGTGCAGGTGAGAAGGCATTTATTGCAGGCGCGGATATCGCTGAGATGAAAGATATGAAACCTCTGGAAGCTCGACAGTTCATGAAGCTCGGCCATGAGGCCATCTCCGGTTTAGAAGAATTACAAAAGCCTGTTATAGCAGCGGTCAACGGCTTTGCCCTTGGCGGCGGCGCCGAGCTGACACTTGCCTGTGATTTCAGCTTTGCATCCGAAAACGCGAAGTTCGGATTCCCTGAAGTCAGCCTGGGTATATTCCCCGGCTTCGGCGGTACACAAAGGCTACCCCGCTTGATCGGCAAGGCACGGGCAAAAGAGTTGATACTCACCGGTAAAATGATAAGCGCGCAGGAAGCATTCGAAATCGGTATGGTGAATAGAGTAATCCCAACCAAAGACCTTCTCAGCGAAACCATAAAGGTCGCATCAACAATAGCATCAAACAGTACTATCGGGGTGAAACTGGCAAAGGCAGTTATTGACAAGGGGTACAACCTTGACCTCGCTAACGGACGAGCTCTTGAGAGAAGTAGTATTTCTCTCTGTTTTGCCGGTGAAGACCAGAAAAAGAGAATGACAGCGTTCCTGGAAAAAGGAAAATAAAATGAAAGATTATCATATTAACATTTTCTATAGCGATGAAGATGGAGGATAAATGGAAAAAGAAATTGTCATTGTTGCGGCAAAACGAATTGCAGTGGGAGCTCATGGCGGCGGCCTGAAGGATTTTACCCCCACCGACCTTGGCGTATTCGCAGCCAAGGCGGCTCTGGAGCAATCCAAACTTGACCCGAAGCAAATCGATCATATCATTTTCGGAAACGTTCTTCAAACGAACGGTCAGACTCCCTATATGCCGCGGCATATCGGCCTGCGTATTGGGCTTGACATGAAAACACCGGCTCTGCTTGTCGGGCGGATGTGCGATTCAGGATACCAGGCTATCATAAGCGGCGCGCATATGCTGCTGCTCAATGAAGCTGACTTTGTCCTTGCAGGCGGAAGCGAAAGCATGAGCCAGGCCCCTTTCATTGCTGAGGGACACAGATTCGGCCACAAACTCGGCGACTGCAACCTGAGGGATGCACTGCTCGACGTATTAACCGACCGCTATATTGATACACCTATGGCCTTTACAGCCGAGGAACTGGCAATCCGGTATAATATCACACGTGAAGACTGCGATCAGTTGGCATTAGAAAGCCAGACAAAGGCAAAAGATGCGATAACCAGTGGAAGATTTAAAGATGAAATTGTTCCGGTCGAAATTACTAAAAGAAAAAAAACAACCGTATTCGATACTGACGAGCATCCCAGAATGGAAACCACTATGGAAATTCTGTCCAGGCTTAAACCGGTCTTTAAAAAAGACGGTGTAGTAACCGCAGGAAACGCCAGCGGTATCGGTGACGGCGCTGCAGCGCTCGTACTTACCACAATGGAAAAAGCAAAAGAGAATAACCTGACGCCACTCGCACGAATAGTATCCTGGGGTATCTGCGGCTGCGATCCTGCGATTATGGGAATCGGCGTAGTCGGCGCTACCAACATCGCACTTAAAAAGGCATCTATGAAACTCGGGGATATGGAGCTTCTCGAAATTAACGAAGCATTCGCAGCCCAGTACCTTGCCGTTGAAAAGGAAATGGGAATTGACAGGAGCAAAGTGAATGTCAATGGCGGCGCTATTGCCCTGGCACATCCCATCGGCTGCACCGGC
>JAUXBV010000571.1 GCA_030619215.1 Fibrobacterota bacterium
CACCATTATTTTTATTTAGGATGTCATCTATGGATTCATTGCCAAGATGGTATGAGTAAAACTTGCCGCCGCTATAATATTTTAAACCATATACTGCCACGTTCCCTGTACCGCTGCCGCTGATATATGGTTTTACAAAGTATTCCGTATATGAGCTGGGATTGCTTGTGTTGTCCTCAATTATCCACCCCTGATCAAAGGCCCCCTCCTTTGGAGCGAGAGGTTTTGTATCAATCGGATCAACAGAATAGTATTCCGGGATTCTGTCTTTAAACCACCCTAAATCTTTTTCAACCAGCTTGGTAAACTCGGTTCCGTTCCATGAAGAGGGATCGACAACCTTTATACCTTTGCTATATGGGAATGGGTATAAACCGCTTCCATTATATGTGCTCGCACAGGTGGCTTCCCCTGTTACATGAATTTCATTGGTCATACCCTGGCCGATGTGATTTGTATTATTTGAATGACAATTGCCGCGGACAACCATGCCAACCCAGTATGATCCTGGCCCGTCTCCTTCCTGAAAATAGGTGTACCGTGCAAAGGCGCCATACGTTACTTTACTGGCGCTGGTTGTATTGTTTATCTTGCCGACTTTAGAATTAACGGTAATATTATACTCATGCATTCCGGGGAAGGGGGAGGAGTGATCAATAAGGACATCCGGTGTATATTTATTAATTTTAATAAATTCGGATTTGTTGAAATCTGTGATATCTTTATCAGGGTGCGGAGTTTCTCTGGTTAAATAGCGCAAAGCAACCCTCAGCGCGCTTTCATTTGCCCAGTATGACCTGATAACCTGCACGTCCCTCGTATGCAATTGATTTCCTCTTGAAATGAGTTTCATCGTTCCTGTGCCTATAATAATAAAGACAGCGGAGAACATGACAGCCATTACCAATGCACTGCCGGATTTGTTTTTTATTAAGGACCATTTTTGCATCGTACACTCCCTATGGTTGTGGTATACGTATGGGTTTCTTCTTTTCTGGCGTACTCCAGGGTGAGAGCTAATCGAATCCCATCCCCGTACGGCTGAATGGTAAAAGTACTTGGATCTTCAGTGGTACACAGTCGTGTGGAAACATTCGTAACTGTATCTGCCTTAATCAGTTCCATTTTATTATCTGAAATCTTGATCTGTATATTATTATTTGGGTCTGGGTAAACAATCAGGATGTTATCAGTTTTTAATGGAGAGCTGCCTGGAACCAAACAGGTGTCTTTTGTAATAAATTCACCCACATTTTTTCCGGATCTTACTGTCCTCAGAAACAATTCGGAGATCATTGAGCTCTCCTGCTGCAGGACCTGCAAAGCTGCCATCTGGTCAGTGGCGGCGCCGGAGATGTTTACAAAAACAACAACTGCCGCTGCAACAACCGCGCCGATCATTCCGGTTACCAGGACTTCGACCAGGGTAACGCCTTTTGTGTTTTTTATTTTTGAAATCATGAGTTTTTAGCTTTGCCTTTTTAAACTCACCTTATTACCCCCTCTCCCGTTATCGGGATAGGGGATAGCCCGCGACGCCAGCGCCTGCGCGGCGCGGGGGTGAAGGTGTTTTCATTACTGAATGGGAACATTGGTAACGATTGTTGACAGGCTTTCGGTTTTTCCCTCATAGGACACAATAATCGTTACCCTTATCCCGGGAATTTGTGTTCCTGAATAGGTGAAAAGTGCCTTGTCCATCTGTCTTTGTATTTTTGCTATAATCGGCTCGCTATCCGGTGTATGGAAGATCGTATCACCGGGAAGGTCCTGTATTATTGTTGTATTTCCCACCCCAATGGTATTGAGCAAGTTATCATAATTTTTAAACGACAGGTCAGACCTTTCCAGAATTTCTTCCATAACCTGAAATGCTCTCCGCCTGAGCATATCCTCCCGGTTTATTTTCGATCCCCTTGAAATTATCACGGCAACTGCTGCAATGGACACAACAAGAATCGCCGATGAAATCAGAACTTCGACAAGTGTGTAACCCCGGTTGTATTTGCTTTTCTTTTTTGAATAAATCATATAATGTTAATATAAATCGTCGTCTCAGTTATCGAAAGGCTCAAATATACCCGTCCACCTGCTGCCGTGAGGCTGGTTCGGTGAATAGGTGCCGCTTTTTTCCGGGCCGGTGCACTTTTTGCATGTCCCGGTTATCGAATAGTTACTTGCGTCTGTATTGGCAGGCAGAGCAACAAAGGTGAATTGCCAGATGTCGTCGCTTGGGTCTGTAATCCCCAGATCCTCCCAACTGCTTGCACTTATATTTATCCCCCTGTTATGTGTCTGCATGATTGCTGCACCGACAAGTTCTATACTGCCGCGGCCGCTGTCAATACGGGCGTCATTCAAATACCCCATAAGAAAAGGAATACCGACTCCCGCCAGAATGCCGATAATTACCGCGACAACTATTGCTTCAACCAGTGTAAATGCTTTTTTATTTTTCATAGTTTACATCTGTAGTTTGTGTTCTTGTTAATAGCCGGAATATACTTGAGGAGTATATTCCGGCATATATTACGACAACACGTTTACCAACCGTTGTCAGGTTCTTCCGCTACCGGGCAAAAGTATAAACTTGTCCCGAAGCTTCTAAATAAGTTGTATAAAAGCATGTCGCAGAGTTAGCTGTAAGAATCGCTGTAAAACTGTTCGGTACTATCACTTCGTTGGGATGGGCCGCATCAGCACCTACACTTGG
>JAUXBV010000270.1 GCA_030619215.1 Fibrobacterota bacterium
ACACTAATTTCAATAATCAATTTTACTTTAATTATTTTCTATCTTTAATAAAACTATAACTATCAAGGCAAGATTATCAAATGAAACTCACAAAAGATGATTTAATCTTAAGGAAGAAAACCGGACCAAAAATAACTATGCTGACAAGCTATGATTTCCCGACAGCACAACTGCTTGACAAATGTAGTATAGATGTTCAATTAATCGGAGATAGTGTCGGAACAAATATGCTTGGTTACACCGATGTGTCAATGGTCACTGTTTCCGACATTGTTCATCATTTAAAAGCCGTTGCACGCGGTGCAAAAAACTCTTTTGTTTTGGGTGATATGCCTTTTGGCTCCTTCAAAACTAAAGAATTGGCTTTGAAAAATGCCCGGTTATTTATTAATGATGGTGCTGACGGCGTTAAGATAGAAACAGAAAATGAGTCCATTGACAAAATTTCCCATGTTACCGCCAATGGAATACCTGTCTGTGCCCATATCGGATATACTCCACAAACGCCGGGATTAACGGCTTCAGTGCAGGGCAAGGATATTAAGCGGGCAACGGAACTCTTAACTTTAGCTAAAGCAAGCGAGGAGGCCGGTGCGTTCATGATAGTCCTTGAATTGATCCCCGAAAAATTATCAAAGTTGATAACTGAAGCACTCTCAATTCCGACAATAGGTATAGGCGCCGGCAGGTACTGTGACGGGCAGGTCCAGGTTATTCTAGACATTTTTGGTTTTTCTGAAAAAATTTTCCGCCATGCAAAAAAATATGCAGATGCGTCACAAATATTCTCTGATGCCATTACCCACTATATCAGCGATGTACAAAACGGTTACTTCCCAACAGAAAAAAACAGCTCAACAATACCGGAAGAAGTTATTAAACAGGTTTTATTACAGCCTGACAAAGACAAACCGGCGTGATCAATATGGCATATACGGACGAACTCAGGTTAGCTATAAAAACGGCTCGGGAAGCCGGATCAATTCAATTGAAATACCAGTACAGAGTATTAAACGTTGAAATAAAACAGGACCGCTCTCCCGTAACAGAAGTTGACAAAGAATGTGAGCAACTGATTCGTGACAAACTCCTTTCAGCATTTCCCGATGATGGTTTTATCGGTGAAGAAACCGGTAAAACAGCCGGGAAAAGCAATAGAACCTGGATGGTTGATCCCCTTGACGGCACCAGGCCTTATATTCGGGGTATTCCTACCTACAGTGTTCTCATCAGCCTCGAAGACAACGGAGAGTATGTTGTCGGTGTAACTCATTTCCCGGCAAAGGAAGAGTCATATTGGGCCAGTAAAGGAGGCGGGGCTTTCTGTAATAATAAAAAAATACATGTGTCAGGTACAAAGGAGATGCCTGTAGTAATTGGAAGCTGTCTGGGTATTATTGAAAAACTGGATACCGAAGAGGGCCGGAAGGTTCTCACATTAATGAAGAGGTGGGATTATGTGTACGGCTTCATGGATGCATATTCCTATATGTGTGTTGCTTCGGGGAAACTTGATATCTGTATAGGCCTTATTGATTCGCCGCTTGACCGTGCTTCAACTGCCTGTATAATCGAAGAAGCCGGCGGCAGCTACTCTGATTTAAGTGGAAATAAAAGTATCAATAACAACTCTTTTGTTCTGTCAAATGGCCTTCTGCATAACCAAATAGTACACCACTTTAAATAATGTATTGTGATATAGTGTCACCCCGGTAATCATAATTAAATTAGCAAGCATTGACAAAAATTAGGTATATTTATTGGCTTCTTTTACAATAAGTACACATTTCACAACGTATTTTATTTTACTTTGCCATCATTCAAACAGGATAAAGAGCTTATAGCCAATGGATAAAAAAAGATCTGAAAAAGAACCGGAAAAACGCCGCAATGAAAAAGAAGGCATCTTTAATTTTACCAAAGAGATGATCTCAGCCCTTATCATGGCTTTTGTTGCCATTGTTTATATCATACAGGCTTTCAAAATACCTACCGGATCCATGGAGGACAGCCTTCTTGTCGGAGATTTTCTTCTCGGCCTGAAATTCATTTATGGTGCACCGGTACTCCCCTTCTCCTACAAAAAATTCCCGGGAATAGTCTCTCCCAAGCAGGGTGACGTGGTCATATTCAAATACCCCGGTGCTGATAAAAAAGATTACATTAAACGCTGTGTTGCCGGCCCGGGCCAAACAATAGAGTTCAATAAAGATATAATAATTGTGGATAATGATACACTTATAATTCCGCTAAAAGGCAAATATAAAAGCTCTGGTGTTCTTTACAACCGATATACTGGTGAGGAGGCATACCGTATAACACGCTTTAAACCGTTACGCATACCGGCAAAAAGAGATACCTTATACCCGGGCAGAATGGACGTTCGTGAGTTTCTATTTCTTAAACACCTTATTAAACAGGAAAACCCAAGAGAAAAAGTGACCTCCAAATTCCAATTATATATTGATGGTGAATTCGCAAATAGTCAACCTTTTCCAACACGTATGACTCATGGCAGACTGGTATCATTAAACCAGATTAATTTTGAAAAAATTGATAATTGGACTGAGTTAGACCTTCTTTTTGACGATGCGAAGGCGATTGACACTTCAAAAAATACCGAAGTAAGAATGTTTCTTTTCCTTAACGGTACACCAATCGATAAATATATTGTAAAATACGACAACTATTTCATGGTTGGCGACAATCGGGACAATTCAATGGATTCACGCTACTGGGGCTATGTAAACAGAAATTTTGTTAAGGCCAAGGCTTTTATTCTCTATTTCTCACTTGATAAGGACACCCCTTACTTTCTTTTACCGCTGAAAATCCGGTGGAATCGTATTGGCAAACTGATCCGCAACTGGGACGGGCTGGAAAAGAATTAGCCCTTCCGGATTTTTCGGAAATATTACCTGTCGTAAATTCTTTTGCGGCCGGGGCATATTTACCTGAATTTGTATTTCTTTTAATCCATACTTTTAAATTACGTTAATTGGATATTATATTGAATCTCTGTTGTTTAATTAGTGTCTTGCCGGAAACACATCATTTTGTCATTTCGACCGTAGGGACAAGGTGCCCGTGGTAGAAATCTGTAAGTTGTTGATTCTTAGAAAAGAAAGATTTCTACCACGGGCACCTTGTCCCTACGGTCGAAATGACAGTTTTACCTAGTTTTCGGACAATGCTAATTAGAATGGATTTGCCTCTTCTCCTTTTACCCCGATAAAAAGTTTTTTAGTATCCTTTTCATATACCTCACCGTTCCTGTTAACGCGGCTTATAAATCCCACTGCAAGATAGTTGCCACTGCCGACTGTTCTGTCGTTGGAATTTCTACCATCCCAGACATAATAGAGCCCTAAATTGTTAATATTTCCGCCGCCGTCATAAAAGCCCATGTCTTCTTCAGAGATAACACTGTTGCCCACGGGATCAAAGATAGAGAGTGTCCCGCTGAGAGTTTCCCCGGTCGTGAGGTTGTATGGGTTATTGGGTTTAATTATGATAATCATTCCGGTTTGAATAGTATTATCCAGTCCGTCCAGCTGAAAAATGAAGGGCGGTATAACCACCGGGTTCAGCAGGTCCAGAATGGTTGTGCCGGATATAATAAGCTCATAGGGCTTGTATTTTATTTGAACATCCAACAGCCTTCGTACGTTCAGCGGATTATCCTGTATGTTATATACTTCGTCAAGGACACTGTGTACCGGGGCATGGTTGATCCATATCGAGTCTCCCTGTTCAATTGACAGGATCGGTTCATTGTTAACACCGTTAAGGTATTGCACCCAGAACGTGGCGGAGTTCTGGCCGGGCTGAGTCTTGTTAAGATATGCATAGTACTGGATACCGTTTTGCGGGTTCCTGAAATAGAAGGGCTGGTGCTTTGTATCTGACAGCCGTATCGATTCGGAAAAGATCACCGTTAAAGTATCTGCCAGTGAGTCATAGTCATAATCGAGCAGTGTGGCACTCTCAATTACCGGAGCTACGCTGTCGATTATATCTACGGTTCTTTCCACGACATATCCGCCGTGGGGAAGTGTTACCTGTGCAATGGTGAGAACATCCAGGCTGGTAACATCGGTGGCGGGAAGTTTTGAATTGTCCTCGGTAACGATGAGCGCGACTCCGTTGCTTATAACACTGGAGCTGTTTAAGGTAAACCCGCGGTGCGGCGGCAGGGTAATTGCACTTACCAACTCACCCAGGTCACTGCTCGAGAAATAGCCGTTGATGTCAACATTGATACTGTCTATATAACCGTCGGCGTTTCTGTCGTAATATATGCCGCGCAGGGTCTCGACCGACTGGCTTACCTTAAACGGAATTCCCACGCGGATAGTATCCAGGGGAATTTCCGGATTCCGGAATATGGCAATAATACTGTCGTCAGCCTGATGCTGAAGCGTACCGTCGCCCTGGTTAACCGTGTTAAGATTTCTTGCGAATGTCTTGGTAAAGTATGAGCCCGGTTTTGACAGGTTATAGTCCTCCGAGTCCAGTGGCTGGCCGCTTGTATTGGTAATCTCAACATCAACAGCGGTATAGTGATAGTCCGCATCTCCGGGATCGTAGATAAAACGAATTTCCAGCTGGTTCATGGTTTCATTTGCAAAGGTAATCATGGAGTCGTTATAGTAGAATGCCATTGAGCGGGTCCAGCACCATTCACCGAAGTCATCCTCAAGGGTATCGACATTGGGATCTCTTTTTACCCAGAAAACGGAATGTGTTAAGGTGTCAAAGGTCTGGCCGTTAAGGGAGCTTGTTACCGTATAATCAATATCAAATTCGAAATAGGAGATGTCTGTGTTTTTCTCAAGGTTAAACTTTTGATTATACAGAAACCATTGGTTGTTGTAGCTGTTGGAAATCTGACCATTGATATTTATATTCGTTGGTTTTGATTTTAATTCCACCACAACGGTTTGAATGACATTATTCATCAGGAGAGCTTTTAAGGTATCATAGTCCGCAACTTTTGCCCATATATTACTCTGCGGGTTTGTACTTGAATAGCCGTTGTTCTTGATATTCTCCGTCATTTTAATAAGGCTGTCCGGAGGATTGGGGTTATGAGTAAAAAATACCGTAAACGTTGTTGGTACACTGTCGGCTTTAACAAACTGATACGCGGGAATACCGTTCTGCATACCATTATTATCAATCGGATATGGTTCTCCATCCGAGAGGAAAATGATGAACTGCCTCTCCTTTTCATAAATAGCGGGTTTCATGGCTGCTTTAGCCGCCTCAAAAGCGACATTTATGTTTGTGTTTCCAACCGTTGCAAATCCCGGTTTATATACCAGGTCAACACATTCAACGGAATCTAAAAGGTTCATGTTGAATTTCTTGACAGTGTCGGTTTCCAGGGTTTCGATACAGATATCACGGCCCGTTTTTCCGCTGTATAATGAATCGAGTTTCTTCAGGGGAAGGTAGGACTGGTCGCCGTAACCCTGCAAAGGGACAAAATTGCTGTTATTACGATGGTCAAAATAGAGCTGTTCATTAAATACCACTAAACCTATTTCCGAGGTTTTATGGGTGTTGTAGATAGTATCTATCAATTCCCTGATTACGCCGAATCGCACGCCGTAGGTGTCACGGCCCGGATGCACAATACCCGCTCCCAGCAAGTCGGAGGCCAAGCGGTCTTAGGAAG
>JAUXBV010000193.1 GCA_030619215.1 Fibrobacterota bacterium
GTGATACTGTCCTTATCAGTGCTGCCCTGAGTGTTTTCCACTGTTAAAACTGCAACAAATGTGCCTGAGTCCTGGTATGTATGAGTGGGTGACGAGCCCGTATCGCTTTCACCATCGCCGAAATCCCAGGAAAAGCTTTCGATACCTGCGTTTGAACAGATAAAGCCGTCAAAGGAGACGGGTAGGGCCTGCCTGCCTGTTAATGGTGCGGCACACGCGAGGCCTGTGCAATAGCTAGAGCTTGAGCTTGTTATCCAGCTCTGATTCATTTTTTCAGCTATTGTTTTTGCTTTGAGCGCAACGTGTGATGAATACTCTGTCAAGTATGATTTTGCAGAGTCCTGGTTGGTTGAGAAGAGGGTAGTGGCGTACTGCTCAACGGATGACTGCCTAGCAAAGAGCCGCCGTTCAAATTCTATCCACACCTTGATGACCCTGGTTTGTCCATCGCTGTTATTTTGCACCCTGTCCTGCAGGCCTTTATACTCCCACCATATTAAATCTGCATCATAGTTGAAGGTGCTGGACGGGGGATTGAAGTTATAATCCAGGGTTAACTGCTGCTCAATGCTCACATTTTTACAGTAATAATCCGGGGTGCCGGTAACCCCTGCGTACCATGGGGTTAATACGCTATATTTTCCCTGTGCTGTGGTTCGCCAGAAGATGCACCCGATCTCCTTTGGCATGTTACTTCTTAACTGATATATGGCGATCTCCTGGGTTGCGTAATTATCATTCTCTCTTAAAATTTCAACAACGCCTTTTACGGTAAGCTTATTATCGGGTGTTACCGAGAACGGCATAGTGTTGCCATAGGGAACGGCATTATCCGTTAACGCCTTCTGCCCGTTCCACTGGCGTTCATATTCACTGCTGTTATATCCGACGCCATATACATCTGTAAAAATAAAAGTACCGGAGCTGTACCATCCTTTACTTTGGGCGTATTGAATAAGGTTAGGGGAACTGAGATAGTTCATCGTATCCTGCAGGTCGATTTCACGGATAATGTAGGTATTCGGCATTGCAATAGCATGTCCGTCCGGCACTCTCCGGGCCATCCAGTGTTTGCCGCGGCACAACGCGAATAACCAGATTTCATTCGGATCCACAATGGTAAGTGTCCTGCCGGTCGGGGCGGCATAGCCGAACTTTTCCACCAGCTCACCCGCAATATGCACTCCCTCTCTTGATGTCTTTGCTCTTTCAGCAACAAGTCTCCTGAAGAAATACCCTATACCGCCGTCAGTTAAATCGGGATTTGTTTCTCTGGCAGTACACTGGTTGGTATATACACCGACTCCCCATTCATTCATGAACCCATCCGCAAACTCCTGCCTGATATTCTGTGTCCAGATAAGAGCGTTTACTTCAGGGACATGGGCAAGTTTTCCACCCCTGTAAAGAGTCAACGTGTCATTTGCCCCGAATTGTCTTCCGGGAATATATCGGAAGTTGAGAACACAGTCGACGTAGTTCTGCTCAACATGGCCGAATATAACAGAGCCGTCTGCTGTTGCGTCTTTTCCTGCTGCTATTACATAGCATCCGAATACGGTATGAAATGAGGTAAAGACAACAAATACTATTACAATAATAATATTGTACTTGCTTGCGTGCATGAGATTTGTCCTTCTATTAAAAGCAAATGTAACAAGTCAGTATATGAAGATGACAGGAGTTTTACTTTAATAGTTGGAATAGACTGTTAAATCTCCCCATTATTAAATATAATCAAAAAAATAGGAAAAGGTTCGTTTAATAAGAAGGAGGGATAATAGTTAATACATTAAAATAGAGCCCTCATTATATACTTGTTTCTTATAACGTGTAACGATAGAAATGTTGAGCAGAATATTAAGATAAACGGCAGCCATGTCCCGATAAAACTCCGGAACATTTCAAAGCTTTTTCCCTTTTACCTCTATTATGCTTAATAGTACTTCCAAATTACATTATATTATTATAGGAGAGTCATTAGTTAAGCTTATAGTATATAAATTTTTTCTATGCTTTAAACAAGCGAATGATTGAATATGAAATTATTCATTTCAATAACAATATCCTCCTTTTTGTTAATTTTATATTCCTGTGCTTACAGCCCGTTTTCCTCATCTGAATACCAATCCCGCAACCGCCTGGAATACTGCGTAAACATTCCAGACATGAACCGGGATTCAATCCTCGTTTCAGTCAGAATCCCGCAGTGGCGATGCAGTGATTCCGTGAGGCTGCTTGCACCGCCGGTGTATGCGGACAATCCACACCTTATACAGACGCAGAATAACTTTTTTCTTGTCAGTGCAATAAACAGGTCCGGCGGCCGGATCAGCTTAAGTAAAGACAGTTGTAAAGTGGGCATATTTAACAGCCTTTCGTTAAGCTTCCCGACCAGTGAACTGCCTGCAACAATTGAATACTATGTGAAATTTCAGTATGAGCCGCACAGGTATATGCCCCAACCTGAAATTGGGGAATTTTCCGGATACCTGCAGGGAAATTACCTGTTTCTGGTGCCGTACAGAAGTTGTGAAACGGTTGATGTCTGGCGTGATAGTGTTTTCAGTATGCAGGTTACGTATAACCTCGGGAGCAATGTGTCCCTTGCAGGCGACCCTGATTCGGTTATTTTCAAATCTCCGTATCAACTGATGTTTTCAAAATCCGCACTCTTTTATGCCCCGGCAGCAGGGAACCAGGTACTTTACAGCGGTGAAGCCTGCGGTCAGCCTTTTCGGTTTGTTAATATATCATTCAGCACACCATTTCCACAGGATTTGATAGATAAAACCGTCAGGGACTTTGTGGAAATCGTAAAGTATTTAACGCCGGGGTTTGGTACCGCTTCGGATTTACCTTACACCATAATCACCGGGATGAATGATGATATTGGCCTGGAAGGCACATTCGCATTCTGCCTGCGCAACCCGAAATGGGATGATACCGCAGCCATTGCAATGACCATGGCCCATGAGTACGTTCATTTATGGATCGGTATCCTTGTAGGCGATTATGATGATCCCTGGTGGAAAGAGGGCACGACAACCTATCTTGGCGTGCTTATTCCTAAAGTAAACAACCTGTGTTCCTATCAGTATATAAGAGACGGCCTTGTTAAAGACCTGTCAACTGTCCCGCATGTAGATGAGTATATCATTTCCAGTCCTGAGGTACGTGCACTGCTTTATCAGGGTGACCTCGCTCCCAATATAGGTACTGCTGTTTATGTGAAGGGGGCACAGATAAATATGCTGCTGGACAGATATATCAGAGAAGCTTCAGGGAATAAAACCTCTCTTTTAGATATTCTTGCAGAATTTGTGTATCAGTTTAATGGAAGAGCGTTTCACAGAAATGAATACATCTCTTTTCTTAACCAGCGCTCTGGTGGAGATGTACAGCAGATATTCAGTACCTATGTAGACAGTCCCGGTATCATTCCTTTATCGGTTCTGGAAGAAAACTTTGATGCGCTTGCTGAGCTCGGTGCTTTTGGCGAAATAGATACTTTACGATGTAAAGATACTGTGGAATCAGCTTCTTATAAACAGCACCCCTTCGAATTTCTGTGGAAGAATGGTATGTGAAATCAGGTAACTGTTATAAAGATATTGGAATGTAAATTAATACATAAAATTAAACTTCTTAATAACAATTCCCTCAGGTGTAGGAATTCTGACAACATGCATACCTGGGGATACCGTCTTAGGAATTGTATACCAGTGTGTATTCCCGTTTGTATTGAATGATGCGATTTTGCTTCCCGATAAGTCGTAGATAGAAACACTCTGTGGTGTAATGAACGGTACATGGATGGAATATGAACCACAAGCTTTTTTAAATCGTATATCCTTGCATAAGGGAGTTGTTTTATTAACTATTCCAACAGGGTCATTATCGTAAGTAATAAAAAGCTTTGGTCTTAGCGATGCATTATTTTCTTCAGACGAATAAACGGTCATATACCTTGCTTCCATGTATACGCCGAATATAAAGCCATGGTTTTCAATTGAATCTTTTATGAATCCCTGTATCGTAGCGGTGATATCAAAATCTATCCAACTGCTATCTTTACCTCCACCAGAAAAAGCAACTGCCAAATGGGGATAGTAGAAAGGTTCGTTATTCCACGTTATCGTGTTTTCATCCCATTCACTTTCAACGACCGATATCTGGAAATCTTTGTATTGGTTTGATGCTAAATCTCCAGAGATCCTGTAGAAAGAGAGAACTGCGTTCATAATGAGGGCATCTTGAGCGATAATTGGCGGAATGTCAAATTGTATTGCCGCACGGGCAATAGGCTGGCCTCAACAGCCGTCAAATCTTATTTCCAGTGTTTTTAAATCGCCATAATTAGCAGAATCATTGTCATTGTAAATATAAGAGTCAAAGCACCCGTTATATTGGTTAAGTCCGTTTTGGAGCACGATCTCTTCCGGTTCAGCCGAGGCAAGGAAGAAAAATGAAGAGAGTATAATTGCTGTCAGGTTTATGGGGAGTTTCATAGTGTTTCCTCTTTGAAGAAAAAACTTCCTATTTTGGATTTGTATGAAAAACTATTGCTTACTTATAAAATAGTGAAAAATTATCGATAATGTTATTAAATTTTATCACGTTAAAAATAGTGCCGTTAAATAGCACAATACCTGCTCATCAGAAACGGCCTGACCTTACAGATGCTAAAATGATATCGATTTCTGCTGCTGATTGTGTAATAAAATCTCCCGAAAATCCTTCGTTTGTATTATATTTATACTATGGGGAACCACTCGCTTACTCCCTTAGCGGGGGAGGGAGAAGCAACACGCAAATGTGTACCCGTTAAAATATCGTAGTAAATTCTGCATTTTTTTAAATACCTTACAGGGGGAGAAAAATGGCTTCAAAACCGACTTTATTTCTAATTCTTAATCGAATTGTTTTTATACTAAGCCTTTTAACCTTTACAGCAGCAGCATATCCGCCGGAATATGACAGCCTTGTTGCGAGGGCCGTTGTCGATAGCCTGGACATTGATCAATTTAAAGCCTTTGATAAAGGCCTTGCTGACCTTGGGGGCCGTGAATATGGCACTCAAAGCAATTCGCAGGCAAGGCAATGGCTGCAGAATAAATTAGAAGATTTGGGATATAATAATATTGAATTGCAATCAAATTATCAAAATGTCTATTGCACGAAACTCGGGTCAATATCACCTGACAGCATGTACATTGTCAGTGCACATTATGATGGGATGCCAGTGGCTGAAGCAGCGAATGATGATGCCTCCGGATGTGCACTTGTGCTTGAAGGAGCACGCGTATTTGCCAACCCGCTTATAAAAACACATTACTCTATTCGTTTTATTCTCTGGAACGCTGAAGAAAAAGGACTTTTGGGCGCAAAGGCATATGTGGATGAACGGGAGCCTTACCAGGGGAGTGCCGAACCGGTGTGGCTGGGAATGATTCAGCATGATATGATTCTCTATGATCACGGCCTGCCTCCTCAACCGACACAGGTGGCAGGTACGGATATTGATGTAGAGTATCAGGCCAATTCACAGGCTGCGGCGAAATCACTGGCGCTTGCAGAAGAGCTCTTTGATGGATGTGAAGCATACGCCTCTGATTACCCTGCTGACATCGGAACGAGAATGTCAAATACGGATTCCGATCCATTCAAAAATTATATAGCAGCGGTGAGTATTCGTGAAAATGAACGCCTCGCAGAAATAGGCCAGGGCGCCGACCCTACCTGGCATACCCAATATGACGAATATGATTATTTTTCCGATGAGGATTGGCTTCTTGGATTCAATTGCGTGCAGATGACAATAGGCACAATCTGCCGTCTGGCAGGAGTGTATGATTCTACGCCCGTATCCATTGAGATTCCCCACACAAATATACAGAAACAACCTGTTCTGTCAACCATAGCCAAAGAGATTAAAATCTTTGATACCCTGGGAAGAAAAATCGCAGAACATCACGGCTCATGCAACTGGCTGCAATATTATAAGGGGCTGAAAAACAGAAAGGTATTACCTGCCGGACTTTATATCATCCAAATGATTGACACAAAGGATAATTCAAAGTATCGGTTTTTGCAGGCGGTGAATTGATGAGAGAGAACAATTATTTGCCACGACAATTTTCAGTCGTTTTTATCTGTGCCGACACCTTTATTTTGTATGCCCTTAAGAAGCCATTTCCGTGCTAATAAAAGGCCTATTGGGGTGGTAATTGCAATAAGCCCATAAATTAGCCAGAGCGTCTGCGGGGATTGTGCGCCTGCCTCCGGCATAAAAATATCCAGCATTGTTCCAGCATAGAATCCGGTCGTCATCTTTGCAAGAAACCAGGGAATAGCCGCGATGCCCATATATATGCCGACCCGGTGCGCCGGGGCAATGTCCGCAATATACTCCAGGAATCGTGATGACCAGATTGCCTCCCCAAGAGAAAAAAGTACCATGTAGGTTAACAGAAGATAAAGATTAGGCTCAGTACACATAATAAAACTGCATAGTGCTGTTATCGTAGTACCAACAATCATCATATCAAGAACTTTACGCTTTAAAGTAAAAGCAGCAATTAATGGCACAAAAATAACAATAATCGCCGGATTGATTACATAAATCCATTCCCATTTCGCTGCTACTGCGGCAGGATAAGCTCTTTCCACAAAGATCGGCATTGTTAGAAACTGATGAGCAAACAAAGTACGGACAGGTAGCAATACAAAGATAAAGAAAAGAAAACGTATATCCAGGATAAGTCGGATCGTA
>JAUXBV010000485.1 GCA_030619215.1 Fibrobacterota bacterium
GGAGGAGCTTTTCTTGCAGGTATAAAAAGTAAATTCCTCTGGTCCGACTCTCTCATTCCCCTTGTGGAAAAAGCGTCAGAGGCTCTTCTTGTTAATCCTGATGAAAAAATATCAGAAATTATTCATACTATCTCTAATGAGCTATCCTTTACGCTACCCTTTACTGACGAAAGAAATTTTACCTGGCTCTGCTCCTGCGTTATTCATACTGCAAGCATGAAAAAAAGAAAAGAGATCATCAGTTCACTCATACCTGCAGGAGTAGAGCTGTACGGCGATCCTGAAGGGTGGAAGGAATTATTAGGTAACAATAGTATCACACATCCGGATTTAGATTATAACACCCAGCTCTGCGATACCTACAGAAATATCGAAATCAACCTGAATATAACGAGTTGCCAAATGCCAACGGCTGTTAACCAGCGCGTATTTGACATCCCCATGTCAGGGAGTTTTGTACTATCTGATTATCAGCAGGACCTTGGAGAATTGTTTGAAATTGGCAAAGAAGCTGTGTGTTATAAAAGTATGGATGAATTAAAGGAATTAATAAATTATTATAGGAAAAACAGTACAAACAGGGAACAAGTCACTAAGGCAGCGCAAAAACGAATTAAAAATGAACATACTTATGCTCATCGAATAAAGGCTATTTCTATAACTACTTTTTAATAATAATGAAAGTCAATTTCTTAATTGTCGGGACACAAAAAGGTGGGACTACTGCTCTTTCAAAGTTTATCTCCCTGCACCCTGATGTCTGTTTTTATATACAGAATAAAAAATCAAATTTTTATCGGGGTAAAGAACCTCATTTCTTCGATAACGAAAGCTTCTTTAAAATATCCCCACCACCATATAACCTGTATCATCGAATGTTCCCAGATCCCAAAGACGCTAAAATAATAGGAGAATGCACTCCAATCTATATGTATTGGCAGCCTGCAGCCGAACGTATATACAATTACAATCCCAATATGAAATTAATTTTTATTTTGCGTAATCCCATTGAAAGGGCCTTCTCTCATTATATAATGATGAAAAACAAAGGTGTTGAAAGCTTATCATTCTCAGAAGTAATAAGACTTGAAGGATTGAGAAAAAGCTCCTATATAGACAGAGGGTATTATTCAAAACAAATAAAGAGATTATTATTATTCTTTCCTAAAAAACAAATGCTGTTTTTTAAAACCGAAGATTTAATTAATAACCACCAAGCAACACTGTTAAAAGTCTTTAAATTCCTTGATATTAAAGAAAACTATAATGTAAAACCTGAAATTGTATTTGAACAAAAGTATGGCGAAATGAATATTGATGACCGAAGATTCCTCTGTGAAAAATTCAGCAAAGATATTAATACGTTAGAGGAATTGCTTGGCCGGGACTGCTCATCATGGCGGGAATAACCTGATAGTAAACCATACATTTATTTTTATTTTAAAAAAAAGAGGGGAAGCATTTCTGCTTCTCCTCTTAATTCCCACAAATAGCCTTTTATTAACCAAGCAACTGAAGCACACTCTGGGGAATAACATTCGCTTGTGCAAGCATAGCAGTTGCAGACTGTGTAAGTATCTGATTCTTTGTATATTCCGATGTTTCTGAAGCAAAGTCAACATCGCGGATCTGTGATTCTGCTGACTGCTGGTTGGTATTCGATACATCAAGGTTGTTTATTGCGTGCTCAAGACGGTTTATAAATGCACCCATGTTGGACCGCATTGTGTTTACACTATTTATTGCTAGATCGAGAGCAGTTATTGCATCGACAGAATCTGTCTGAGACGTAAGCACGTCATCTGAAAGTGCTATACCATTTGAACCTGCCGTCAGAGTATCAATGGTGATTGTGATACTGTCCTGCCCGACCGTTTCATTTGCATCAATCCACAATACGGAGCCTGCACCACCGCCAAAACGCGCGCCTACCGTTGTATTATTAGACAACAGGTCCATACCATTATAGTTGGTCACGTTAGCAATCCGGTCTATCTCCTCTGTGAGGTGACCAAACTCCTGGTTTGTATACCCTCGCTCTGTGCTGGTAAGGGTATCATTGGCGGATTGAACTGCCAACTCACGCATACGCTGAAGGATGGATGATACTTCACTTGCCGCGCCTTCCGCTATGGCTATTGCAGCAATTCCGTCCAGGGCATTCTTTTTTGCCTGTGCCGTACCTCTCACCTGTGTCCGAAGGTTTTCCGACACACCGAGTCCGGCAGCATCATCACTGGCACGATTAATTCTTAAACCTGTGGAAAGTTTCTCAAGGTTTTTCGCTAAGTCACGTCCCACTTTGAAAAGGGAACCTTGAGTGATCATTGCAGAAATGTTATGATTAATACGCATATAAAACCTCCTTGTTATGAACGATTCCGCATGCGTGAACAAGAACCGCCCGTGGGAATTAACGGCATCCTTGCCGCCTGTTTGTTTTCTTAATTTATATTTTTATGGGGTTTATCCCTCCCTTCCTAATAGTAATATTTCAATCGCTTTATTATTCTTATCGGAATTTAAAATTTCAGACTTTAGTGTTTTTACACTTATTTAAAAGTTTTTAGATATAAATTATGGCTTTAATGACCGGAAAAAGTGTCAGTACGGCAATGTAACCGAATTTTAATAATAATGCTAAATATTTCAGATATAAATAAGTATTTTATAGGAAAAAAGGATAATTAATTGAAAATTATATATGCTACAGGATGTGATTCAAAGTTTTTCCTAATGACAGGGATACTGCTTCAGGCCTTTAGGGAACAGTGTCCCGGCCGTACTCTCAGGGTATGCGACTTCGGATTATCCGACCATCAGCGACATATTTTATCCAAGTCAGACACACTTCTTCCAAAACCATCCTTTCTGCAAGATAACCTGCACCCGTGGATATATAAATCCTCTCTCACTCTATATCTTGCTCCATTATCTCCGGATATTGTAGTATGGCTGGACAGTGATTGCTTCCCAGCCGGCCCATTTGCCCGGGAAGTTGAAAAAATAGTATCAGGCTGGCAGCATAACAGGGATATTATCGCAATATGCCAGGGAAAAGTCGGAAAAAACTGGCAGCTTGCATCCCCCAAAAGCAATATCACGCATTTTAATATGAAACCTTCGCACCCCTATTATAATTCAGGAGTATGGATCCTTCGCTCCAACAAGGTACTTAAAGAATGGGCATCTGAAATAGAAAACGTACCGAGAAACGGTATGTTTGAGCAGGATACCTTTAATTACCTGCTTTCCAAGCATAAAATCGAAGTATATAAACTTGATAATGATTATTGGAATGTTACTCACGACAGCCTGAATAACGTAAAAATCAACCCGGAAGGTAAGGTTTTATTAAATAATAAGGAAATTCTTATCGTTCACTTAACCGGTGTCTATAAAAATTTAAGAGTCTCCATCGGGCCGTTCAAGGGAACTATACGGGCTATGATAAGCCCTGAAGTAAGAAATTTACAGCTTCAATTGTTGAAAGAGTGGGTTATATCAGTCAGTAAATAAAAAAGAGCAAACCATTTAAACAATAGTCTACTCTTATAAAGGATCAATATCAAGTTTATACTAAAGCACAAGGTGCACCAATAAAGAGGCATTTTAATACCCTTCAGGGTGCTTCGCCGATTTATCGGTACA
>JAUXBV010000510.1 GCA_030619215.1 Fibrobacterota bacterium
ACCCAGATAAACTGGATAAGTACCTTCACGAAATAATTTTCTGCCAAAAAAACGCAGAAAATTATTTCTAAGGTACTAAACTGATTAAAGACGGATTTTTAAATATTGAGCTCTATAAAAACACCAAGCGGATAGTTGTTAATTCTAAAAACCAGGTGGTAATGATTTGGCATCAGGCTCCATGCTTAAAAAAAATATCCAGCCTGTAAAATTCTTCTTTCAATAATATTCATAAAAAAAATTCGATAAGTGTCATCAGAAAAGATAATTCTCCCTTTGAGGCCTCTAGAAATAATATGTTGAACTGCAGTAGGCACGGTAATTCTTGCTTTTCTCGGCATGGGTATAATATATACTATAAACTGATAAACTTCCTCCGTCCCTAGATACTACTAGATACTAGAGCAAACTAAAGAATCCCGTCCTGTTAACCACCTCAACAAACTCGCCCAGTATCATCGCGGTAGCACCCCAAATCAGGTGGTCATCGACATTAAAGGCAGGGGCTTTGAAAGGTTTGCAATCTTTAATAAGCACTTTTGTACCAATATTCTCAGGGTCAAGCAGTTTTTGCAGTGGTACTTCTATAATTTGCTGAACCTCATCGGGGCTCGGTTGAAACTCCGGTTTAAAATCTATATAACCTGCAACCGGAAATACTAAAAATTTACTGGCGGGAACATAGAGCGAAGACAGCGAGCCAAGAATGGTTATATCATCCGGCCTTACTCCTATCTCCTCTTCCGTCTCCCTTAAAGCTGCATGGAACGACGAGTTATCACTCTCTTCAATTCTTCCACCGGGTAATGATATCTGCCCGCCATGGACACCATTATGGAAAGGTTTTCTGATAAATACAATTTTTATCTCATTCTCGGAGGGATATAATAAAAGTAAGACACTCCCCTTCTTATGTCTGCCATAACCGGCGTTATCATCAAACCGATATGGTGAAGTCATTCTATTCTGGAACTCTTCTCCAGGAAGATCTTTTGCAAGTTCCTCTTTCAGTTTGTTAATAAATGTGTCTATTTGCATAAAAAATGTCAAAGTCTCCAGTTTCAGGTTTCCTATTTCAATTTTCTATTTTCAAGTTTCCATTTTCCAATTTCAAATCTCCAGTTTCCAGTCTCCAATTTCAAGTTTCCAATTTCCAGTTTCAATTTCTCCTATATCAAAATCCTCGCATCAACAACCTTGGCTCCTTTTCCTTCACTGTAAACAATCAACGGATTAATATCCAGCTCCACGATCTCCTCAAAATCCGTAACAAGCTGCGAAAGCCTCTGTAAACACTCTGCAACAGAATCAACATCAGAAGGCTCTTCGCCTCTTACGCCTTCAAGCATTTTATAAGCACGAATGTTTTGAATCATGTGCTTGGAGCTCAGCTCACGGATTGGAGCGATCCTAAAGGTAACGTCTCTTAAAGCTTCAACATAAACACCACCCATACCGAACATTAGCATAGCGCCAAAATGGGGGTCTCTATTCATACCAATTATTATTTCCTTCCCCTTCTCTGCCATCTGTTGAACAAAAACACCCCAGATGTTTGCCTCTGGTTTCGATTTATTCACACTTTTGAGTATTTCGTTGTACCCTTTTTTCAATTGCTCCTCATTGCAGATATTTATCTTTACCCCGCCAACATCAACTTTATGCAGGATGTCCGATGATACAATCTTTAATACAACAGGGTACCCGAGCTCCTTTGCATAGCTTATGCAATCACTTTCGCTCTTTGCAAGTCGATGCTCCAGCACCGGAAAGCCATAAGCTCTAAGGACTTCATGCGCTTCAGGCTCCGGCAGGAAATTTCTTTTATCATTCTTAGCCGTTGCAATGATCTCCTTTACTTTCTTTTTATCAACATCCTTAAAAATACGTACCCCGGTTCTTATTCTTTTCAGCCACTGCGAATAGTTTGCCAGTTTTGCCATTGAACGGGCTGCCGCTTCAGGAAACAGGTAGTGAGGGATATTATTATGATCAAGTATCTTCAATGATTCTGTAATATCCGTAACCCCCATACAGCAAACTACTACAGGCTTTTTCTGCTTTACTATTACATCAGCAATGGTTGAAATGATACCTTCCATGGAGATCATGGGAGGCGGTGACGCAATGACAATCACACCGTCCACATTCCTGTCCTCCAGAACGCTTTTCAGTGCCAGGGCGTAATGTTCCGCCTTCGCATCTCCGATAACATCCACCGGGTTACTGACAGCCGCAGCCGGTGAAAGTCCTTTCCGCATAGTCCCTTCGGTTTTTGCATCCAGCGTTGCCACCTTCAGGCCGTTCTTGACAGATACATCTGTAGCGATAATGCCAAACCCGCCTGCATTTGAAACGATACCGACGTTATTTCCTTTCGGTAACGGCAGTGTAGCAAAGGCCATTGCATAATTGAAAAGCTCCTCTATTGTATCCACCCGCAATACGCCGCATTGTGCAAAGAGAGTATTATATGCCTCATCAGAGCTGCCCAGGGCGCCGGTATGAGAAGATGCAGCCTTTGCCCCTTCAAAGGTACGCCCTGACTTTATTGCAAGAATAGGCTTACTCTTTTCAGGATTATCCGTTATCTTCCGTGCCAGCTCAATAAATTCCTTGGGATTGGTCAAATCCTCAAGATATAAAAGGATAACATCCGTTAAAGGATCATCATGTAATATTGCCAGCAGGTCATTTTCTATAATATCCGCTTTATTTCCAATGGAGAAAAATTTCGAAAGGCCGATATTTTTATTTCTTGCGTACTCCAAAGCAGCAACTCCGAGCGCACCGGATTGGGAAATAAAAGCAATGTTTCCTGCTTTGGGCATTTGACTTATAAAAGTCGAGTTTAATGAAATCGCAGGGTCAGTATTAATCATACCAAGGCAGTTAGGGCCGATTAATGAGATAGAATATTTCTCAGCAGCTTCTATAACCTTCCTCTCAAGCTCGGCACCCTTTTTCCCCATCTCCTTAAAACCGGCCGTAATAATTATCGCTCCTTTTATTCCTTTCTCGCCGCACTCTTCAACAACCGCAGGCACATTCTCCCTTGGAACAATGATAACCGCCATGTCAACGGCCTCCGGTATATCCCACACCGAGCGGTATGCCCGTACTCCTAAAATTCCTCGTGCCTTGGGATTGACAGGATAGACTATGCCGTTATAACCGGAGAAGAGAATGTTCGAAAAGAGAGCGCGCCCCACACTCTCTTCCCTGCTGGAAGCTCCGACAACAGCAATAGACCTGGGTGAAAAAATGTATTTTAGATTCTCTATTTTTTTATTTCTTTCCATTTTAGCATTATCCTTTTTTATACTAAAGCACAAGGTGCACCAATAAAGAGGCACTTCGCCGATTTATCGGTATAACATTATGTCTCTTTTAAGAGAGATAATTCGTACTAACAAATAAATTAATAAGTACTCATTA
>JAUXBV010000173.1 GCA_030619215.1 Fibrobacterota bacterium
CATAATAATTTAAAATAAAATAATGAATAAAAATATTATAGTATTCTCAAAAACATATAATTCTTTCGCAAATAGTATTTTAGGAAAAAAATTATTACAGGTATTAAGATAAATATCTATATAGGAATTTATACACTAATTATTAACAGACCTATATATGAAGGCTCGGTATGGTTATTAAGATTAATTTGATCTTTTTTCATTTTTTATTTTCTTAACCAATAATTATTTATTTATATTGTAATATCTATAAATCTGTATTTGCTCTGTGGCAACTATAGTTGTGGGGGAAGACCGGTGATGAATAACCGTATACTTGAGCAGCAGAAAAAGCAGCTCATTAAAAAAGCTGAAAAGCTCTTTGGTAGAATTTACCCCTGCCTGAACAAGCCGAGCTTTAATGAGTGTTTTACTTTAACAAAAGATAACGGCCTTATTTTCTGGTTTAACACCGAAGATAACAGTACGCACATGGTTTCATCCGGTGAGGTTGCTGTTTATGACGTGGTTACGCTGGAAAAACTTCAAAAGAACCTGAAAAGCCTTTCCGACGAAGAGTAACTTCCTGACATAGAACAGATACGCCGGGACAATGCGTAACATTTTTAGGCCACCCAGAATTCGGGTGGCATTTTTTTGTAATAAGTCAAGTATAAATTATTTACTAATTAAGAGAGAAAAATCTATCTGACTAAGACAACTGTTTCTACTTTTATATATAAAATGATACGCCACAGGCTGGGAATAAAAAACGATTTATTTCTTGGTGGGTAAGCGAAATAATAACTATTTTGTATCTTCTTCTTTCGATTATTTGTTAAAAATTAAACAATTTTTGTCACTTGATATAGGCAGTGTCTATGAAATTCAAAGGTGGATATAACGTCCAAATAAAGGGAAAACCCTCAAATAAAACAACCAGGCTTCCGGACCCAGACCTTCTGTACCTTCCTCTCTTTTCCAAACGTTTCACCTTCTCAGCCTTTTGTATACATGATGGAGACAAGGTAGTGCAGGGTCAGATTCTTGCGGAAGATCCCGACAACCATTCGGTTCCTTTGCTTGCACCACGAGCCGGTACTGCAAAAATCGATCCCGAAACCAACCATATCGTACTGGAGAATATTCAGGCATCCCAGGAAGCGCCAAAGGTGGAATTTGAGCTTCCGGATGCTGCCAAAGGTATGGGAGAAACCGGAGAAAAGCGTTGCAGGCTGCTCAAGCTCGGTGTCTGGCAGTTCTTTTCCGACGCATTTTCAGGAGATCTGCCCGATCCCTTCGGCTCACCACAGGCTGTAATTGTTTCAGCAGCTCATCTGGAACCGTTTTTAACAAGCTTTGAAGCATTATTGAGCGAGGGCACGGCAGGGTTTGAAAAAGGTTTGGAACAACTTCATTCTCTCTCTCAAGCTCAGAAATTCTATGTAATTCTTCCGAAAATAAAATCAAACATCACAAATAAGGTGCGGGATAGTGCTAAGAAAATATCCGGGATAACGCTTATCGAAGTACCGAACAAATACCCCTTTGATAATGCAAAACTGCTTGCTCGGTTACTTCAGCTCAATCCGGATAAGGGAAGCGTGTGGACCACCACTACTGAAGGTGTCCTGGCCGTTGAGTCGGCATTGACCTCTTCAAAACCTGCAATCTCGCGAGTTATATCAATTGCAGGCCCTGCAGTAAAATCGCCGGAACATATTGAATGCATTATTGGCTATCCCATAGACAAAATTGTAGAACCCTACCTCGAAACGCCATTGGCCAGGATAATAAATGGTGGCGTTTTAACCGGAGACACAGTTTCAGGAGATCAGAAAGGGCTCGATATAGAATGCGCCGGGCTAACTTTGGTTCCTGAACAGGCTAAACGGGAGATACTTGCATTTGCCCATCTCGGCTTTACAAAACACGCTTACAGCAATACTTTTTTAAGTTTACTGCGGCCACCTTTTAAGGAACGGTACACTACTGGTGTCCGCGGTGAACATCGTCCGTGCATTTGCTGTACTTTTTGTGAAGAGGTCTGCCCCTCCTCACTGATGCCGCACCTGCTGCATAAATATACCGAAAAAAACCGCCTTGCTGAAGCGGAACGATTTGGATTGAACCTGTGTGTACAATGCGGGCTCTGCTCCACTGTATGCACCTCAAAAATTGAAATCAAACAAATCCTCCTCGAAGGACAGGAAAAACTTCTGCAGGAGATTTAATCTAAGTAGGAGCGTTCATGAAATTTTTACTTGATCTTTTTGATAAGTTCCGTCCGGAATTCGAAGGTAAGAAGGGAAGGCTTAAAACTTTTAAACCTCTTTTCGAGGTTATTGAATTTGCTATCTTTTACCCTTCAGACCAGGTAAAACACTCGCCCCATGTCCGCGATCCCCTTGACCTTAAAAGATACATGGGTGTGGTTCTTCTTGCCATGGCTCCCTGCATTATCTCATCCGTTATCTTTTTCGGCCCTTATGTATTGGCAATGATTCTTGTCTCATATGCGGTGGGTGGCATTGCAGAGGTGGCTTTTGCGATAATCCGCAAGGGTGAGGTTCACGAAGGCTTTTTTGTAACGGGAATGATATTTCCGCTTATTCTTCCACCGACAACACCTCTCTGGATGGTGGGAGTGGGAATTCTTTTCGGCGTTGTATTTGGAAAAGAAATTTTCGGCGGCACCGGAAGAAATCCGTTTAATCCTGCGCTGGTCGCAAGAATCTTTGTTACCGTAGCATTCCCTGCAGCCATGACAACACAACTAAAAGTTCCCTTTTCAGATGCAATCACATCGGCAAGTCCCATGGCTTTGTTTAAAACACAGGGTGTTATGACCGGATACCAGGAACTGTTAATGGGACAGACAGCAGGAAGTATGGGAGAGATTTTTCATCTTGGAATAATTCTCGGCGGCATATTCTTAATGATTACAAAGGTAAGCAACTGGAGAATACCGGTTTCCTATCTTGGATCAGTGCTATTATTGTCCTGGATAGGGCATAATGTTTTCCTGGATGCCGTTGCGCCGCCGCTGTTTCAACTGCTTGCCGGCGGGCTCCTTTTCGGTGCAATGTTCATGGCTACTGACCCGGTCACATGCCCCTATACGCGAATCGGTAAATATATCTTCGGAATCCTGTGCGGATTTCTAACGGTTTTAATCAGGGGGTTTTCAGGATATGTTGAAGGTGTAATGTTCAGCATTGTTATAATGAACGCATTTACACCGCTTCTTGATCATATTATACTCATGGTAAAATATAAACAGGTACAGGTGAAAGCATGAAAGAAAGAATCATAATGGTCGTTTTCATCCTGATTTTAGGGTCTGTTTTAACAACAGCTCTTGTGGTGGTAGACAATTTCACCGCTCCTAAAATTAAGGCAAATGAGGAAAAAAAGCTACAGGTAAATCTCATGAAAATTTTTGACATTCCTTTTGACGAAAAGGATGAAAACAGTATTAAAAAGGCATTTACAGAAAATGTTAAAACTATTACAAAAGGTGATTTGACGTATTATAAATCAAATGACAATGATATTGCATTTAAAATTGCAGGGCCCGGGGCTTTTGGCCCGCTCACCGGTGCAATGGCTGTTACCTCCGATTTAGAAAGATTAAAAGGCGTTACGATTCTTTCGAACAGTGAAACCCCCGGTCTTGGGACAAGAGTTTTTGAAGAAGAGTACCTGAAAAACTACATAGGCAAAAAAATTGTACCTGAGATCAAAGTTCTGGCCGGCGGCGGCGCAAGCAATGAAAATGAAGTTGACGGAATTACCGGTGCTACCCTGACATGTGTGGCATTTCAAAATTTAATAAACAGCGAATTTCAAAGAGTTAAACCTATAATCTCTGAGAGTGAATAATGTCCCTAAAAAATATTTTTGGAGCTAAAGGCTATAAAGTACTTAAAAACGGAATATGGTCTGACCATCCGGTCTGCTCTACGACACTGGGAATCTGCTCGGCTCTTGCCATAACAAACAAAATTGAAAACGCGATTGCCATGAGCGCCGGTGTAATATTTGTCTTAATACTGACATCCTTATTAATTTCAACACTAAGGAAGCTGATTCCTTCGCGGGTAAGAATAATTACATATATGATAATTATTGCTACCTGTGTTACTATTGTTGACAGGTTTTTAAAAGCATATTTTGCGCCTCTGAGCGCGGCAATGGGGCCCTATATTCCGCTTATTATTACTAACTGTATTATTATGGGAAGAGCGGAGGCCTTTTTTGTTCAAAACAATACCTACCATTCAATACTGGATGCTATCGCTAACGGCCTGGCCTATTCATATAGCCTTTTAGCTGTAGCTGTGGTACGTGAATTTCTCGGATTCGGCACTGTCCTGGGTATTACAGTCACCCCGGCAGGATGGGAAAACTGGGTATTGATGGCACTGCCCTGTGGCGCCTTCTTTGTCCTCGGCATAGTGTTATGGGTAATAAGAACCCTTGCAAATATTGAGCTTCCCGGAGCGAAAGGATAATTATACATGGCAAATTTAATTCCTATTTTCATAGCTTCCATCCTGATACATAATGTTGCTCTCTATTATTTATTGGGAATGTGTCCCTTTGTATCTCTGGCCCGCAGCCTGAAGACCTCCTTTGGAATGGGAGTTGCCGTAGTCTTTGTTGTTATCTTAACGGCTGCGATAAACTGGCCTATTTATTACCTGATTCTCGTTCCATTCAAATGTGAGTTTCTATCATTTATCGTGTTCATCGTTGTTATTGCGTCCTCGGTGCAACTGGTAGAAATGATCATGGAAAAGTTCTTTCCGGCACTGCAGGCGGCATTCGGCATATTTCTGCCGTTGATTACGGTAAACTGTACCGTTTTAGGCGTATCGCTCTTTATGCAGTCAAGAGCATATAATTACATTACGACAATAGTATTTGCGGCCGGCAGCGCAATTGGCTTCTGGCTTGCAATTGTTTTAGTTGCTGCTATATATGAAAAGCTTGAAATTGTAGGAGATGTTCCAAAAGGACTGAAAGGGCCGGGTATTATTATGCTCATCACCGGCATAATCGCCATGGCATTTTTGGGTTTCAGCGGAATAGCTTCCGTATAAACCGATACTTATTGGAGGAAACGAATGAGTTTTGCACCTGTTGTTATTATGGTTTGCATTCTGTGTACAATAACAATACTCCTTGCTATTGCAGACAAGCTTCTTGTATCATACGGTGAGTGTAAAGTATCCATCAAGGAAGAGGATTCAACCAAAGAGTTTGTGGTACAGGGGGGAGGAACCCTTCTTTCAGCGCTCATTACAAACGGAGTAACAATTTCAGCCCCGTGCGGCGGACGGGGAAGCTGCGGTTACTGTAAAGTGGCGCTGTCAAAAGGCGGCGGGGAGATGCTGCCCACCGAAGAGCTCTTTATCAGCAAAAAGGAGGCAAAAGTCGGTACACGCCTGGCCTGCCAGGTGAAAGTAAAAGAAGATATTGACCTTTTCATACCCGACCTTATCACCTCCGTTAAAACCATGATCGAAAACGGCACCTTTGATACCAAGCTCAAATGGAAATTCCTGCGGACAGACAAGCCTGAAATGGCTCCGATAATGAAAAAGTTCAAAAAGCTTGATAAAAAAGACAGAATGGTGGTGGAAGATATTGTTGAAAGGTATGAGGAGATAGAAGGTGCAATAATGCCTGTTTTGCTGGCGGTTAACCAGAAATATAAATACCTGCCGGAGCCGATGTTACGAACCATATCAAAGGATATGGACATACCCATGAGTGTGATATTTCGGATTGCAACATTCTACAACACATTCAGCTTAACACCGAGAGGAAAATACGTAATCTCAATCTGCCTGGGAACTGCCTGCCATGTTAAGGGTGCCGCCAACATTCTTGAATCTTTTGAAGACCATCTTGGATTAAAAACCGGAGAGTCCACCGAAGATATGCATTTTACCCTTGAAGCGGTCAGATGTATCGGCTGCTGCGGGCTCGCTCCTGTTTTAACCGTCAATGAAGATGTACACGGTTTATTAACTAAAAAGAAAGTCCCTGAAATAATTGAAATGTATAAAGGATCCTGAAATTATGGGTAAATTAAGTATTGACGATTTGGATAAGATCAGCCAGAGGGTTAAAAAAACGACCCTTTTACGTGAAGGCGCAGGAAAAGCAAAGATTACAGTCCACATGGGAACCTGCGGTATTGCAGCCGGAGCCAGGAAGATAATGAGCACCCTGCTGGACGAATTTCAAAAGAGAAATATTGAGGACATTATCCTGACAAACTCCGGTTGTGCGGGATTATGCAGCAGAGAGCCTATGGCTACGGTGGAGCGTGAAGGGGAAACGCCGGTTAAATACGTTGATTTAACCCCGGAAAAGATTATTAAAATATTGGATGAGCACATACTCGGTGGCAAGATCGTTGAAGAGTATGCTTTGGCAATAGGCAGTGAAAGGATGTCTTAATCCTTTGTGAATCTCACTTTCTCTGAAGAATATATCCTGATAGATTAGTAGAAAGAGGCAATCAAGTTATGAACGAACAAAATGGTGATAGATACAGACTTCACTTACTGTTATGTGCAGGAACAGCTTGTGTTTCAAACAAAGCTTTCAAATTGAAAGATCTGCTGGAAAAGGAGCTTAAACAGCATAACCTGGGGGAAGAAGTTATTGTTGTCTTAACAGGTTGTAATGGATTCTGTGCGGTCGGCCCTGTAATGACCGTTATGCCTGATGGAATCTTCTATCAGAAGATAACCGAAGAGGATGTTCCCCACCTTGTGGAAGAACACTTCCTTAAGGGTAGACCTGTTGAAAAGTTAATGTTCACCCCGCCCGAGGAAAAAGTTGTTATCCCAAAGATGTCGGATATAGCTTTTTTCTCCAGACAGACTTTGGTTGCCCTTAAAAACAGAGGATTGATCGATCCTGAAAAAATTGATGAATATATTGCACGGGACGGCTATAAAGGTGTAGCAAAGGCTGTTTCGGAAATGACACCTGAGCAGGTCGTAGAAGAGATTAAAAAATCAGGCCTGAGAGGACGCGGAGGCGGCGGATTTTTAACGGGCAGGAAATGGGGATCGGCGGCAGC
>JAUXBV010000304.1 GCA_030619215.1 Fibrobacterota bacterium
CGTAGCTGTGCAAGCCTCATTCCAAAATCACCTTTTGTGCTCATGTAATAAAAATAATATGCAATACAAAAAATAGTTGTCGCCTTGATACAAAGTATGTATATTTTCCTGTGGGGTAGAAAAAGTTCAAATTACCCTTGACAGGTTTTTAAAAGAGATAAAAAAAGGCCGTTCAGTCTCGCCTACTAAAGTTCGACTGACGGCCCGTATCGAACACCCTGAAAGGGCGTATTGATGTCTATAAAATACCAAAACTCTTCCATAATTACCAATGATCTTTATTTAGCGGCTTATTTATTAAGTGAGGGTTGCGAGCTTTCCCACCTTGAACGCAATGCCCGCCGCCGCGTATCCTTTGTATTTTCTGGTAATCGTGTAAGAGAGCTTCGCAATAATTATCAGAGTGGTATTGTCAGGCTCAATGTGCGTTCCTTTCGGGAAAATCTCAAAACCGTCCGTAAAAAAATGGACATTGAACAAAGGAGCGCATCATATGGCCCGAATCCCGGAGCAGGAACTCGAACGGCTCAAGCGTGATATTGATTTAGCCGCCCTGATCAGAAGTAAAGGAGTAGCACTTAAATCCCACGGTAAAGACCTCATGGGTCTGTGTCCCTTCCACAACGACAAAGAACCGTCCTTAATCGTTACTCCATCGAAAAACCTCTGGAACTGCCTTGGCGCCTGCAATACAGGTGGTTCAACTATCGACTGGATAATGAAGGCCGAGGGAGTAAGCTTTCGCCATGCCGTAGAAATCCTTCGTTCCGGGAATGCTTCCTCCCTTGTTGAATCGGGCAAGGTAATTACCAAAGCGACCGTTCCCCGGCTTGAAGCTCCGGTGAACCTCGATGCCGATGACCGGCAGATACTGCGCCAGGTTATCGACTACTATCATGAAACACTCAAACGCACGCCGGCAGCTATTACCTACCTGACCAAACGAGGTATACATCATCCCGAAGCTATGGAGAAATTTAAAATCGGTTTTGCCGACCGCACACTTGGCCTTCGGCTCCCGCACAAGAACCGGCAGGAAGGGGCCGAGCTGCGCCAACGGTTACAGAGTCTTGGAATTTACCGTGAGAGCGGTCACGAGCACTTCAATGGGTCGGTGGTGTTCCCGATTATTGATGAACAGGGACGTATAACCGAGATTTACGGCCGCAAAATAGTACAGAACCTTCGCAAAGGCACACCATATCATACATACTTGCCCGGTCCACATCACGGTATCTGGAATCCTTCCTGTTTAGTCGCCAAAGAGATAATCCTGTGCGAATCGATAATCGATGCCCTGAGCTTCTGGGCAAACGGCTTCCGCAACGTAACTGCCGCTTACGGTGTGTCCGGCTTTACCGATGAGATATTACATGCATTAATAGATAGGCGGGTACAGTGCGTGTATATCGCCTATGATCGCGATGAAGCAGGAGACACGGCAGCGCAGAAGTTGGCAAAAAAACTCAACGCTGAAGGTGTCGAGGCACGGCGTATCCAGTTCCCCCGTAATATGGACGCTAACGATTATATCAGGACAACACAACCTGCAGAGAAAGCCCTGCAGGTGCTTGTCAACGGTGCCGCCTGGCTTGGAAAACGGTCGAACAGTAACAGCACACCGGAAAAAACTTCTCCTTTAGCCGCTCCAGTAGTTGCCGAAGGACCGCCGCCGGAGTCGGAAGAGATCCATCCGCAGGATGAACCACAGCCCGCAAAGGAAAAACAGAAAATCAATGTGCCCTGTAGTGTGAAAGGGAAAGACATAGAAATAGGTCTCGGTGATCGCACCTACCGTATCCGTGGCTTTTTCAAGAACCTTGCCTTTGACGTCATGAAAATTAATATCCGTATATATCAGGATGAACGTTACTATATAGACACACTCGACCTGTATAATGCCCGGCACCGCACAGCCTTTATCAATGCTGCAGCCGAAGAACTTGAATGTAAGTCAGATGTTGTTAAACGAGACCTGGGCCGGGTGATGCTCAAGCTTGAGGAGATGCAGGAGCAACACATAAACGATACAACGCAGCCCAAAAAAAATGAAGTCCGTCTCTCTGATGCAGAGCGCAAACAGGCCCTTGAACTGCTAAAAGCTCCTGATCTGCTCGACCGGATCCGTAATGATGTTGAGGCCTGCGGTATTGTTGGTGAAAAACTTAATGCCCTGACCGGTTATTTAGCCGCCGTGTCCCGTAAGCTCGACCGGCCACTTGGTATTATCGTGCAAAGCTCATCGGCTGCGGGAAAGTCCGCGCTTATGGATGCGATACTGGCCTTTATACCGCCTGAAGAGCGTGTAAAATACAGTGCCATGACTGGACAGTCACTTTTTTACATGGGAGAAACCGAGCTCAAACACAAGATACTCGCCATTGTCGAGGAAGAAGGAGCGGAACGGGCAAGCTATGCGCTCAAACTGCTTCAGTCCGAGGGTGAACTCACCATCGCTTCCACCGGTAAAGACCCCGCAAGCGGCCGTATGGTAACGCATGAGTACCGGGTAGAAGGTCCGGTCATGATTTTCCTGACCACCACAGCGGTGACCATTGATGAGGAGTTGCAGAACCGTTGTGTCGTTCTCACCATCGATGAAGGCCGGGAACAGACACAGGCTATCCACCGGATACAGCGGGAACTCATGACTCTTGAGGGTTTAGTTGCTTCTGAACGGAAAAAACAGGTGCTGAAACTCCACCGGAATGCACAAAGACTTCTGAGACCGCTTAAGGTGGTGAATCCCTATGCTCCAAAGCTGACCTTCCTTGATGACCGCACCCGCACTCGGCGTGACCACATGAAATACCTGACACTGATAAATAGTATCGCCCTGCTTCATCAGTATCAGCGCACTATACACCATCGGGGAAACCTGCATTATATCGAGGCCACACTTGAAGACATCACTGTCGCCAATGAACTCGCCCATGAAGTGTTGGGCCGTTCGCTGGATGAGCTGCCGCCGCAGTCCCGGCGTCTGCTTATGATGCTTGACGTAATGGTCAAGGATACCTGTACCACCCTTGACATGCACCGCAGTGATTACCGGTTTACCCGGCGTGATGTACGCCGGCATACAAACTGGTCAGACTTTCAGGTACGTATCCACCTTGACCGGCTTGCCTCACTTGAGTATGTGCTGGTTCACCGTGGCGGACGGGGACAGAGCTTTGTGTATGAGCTGCTCTACGATGGCCGTGTTACCGATAGTAAGCCCTTCTTACTTGGGCTTATCAATGAAAAAGAGCTGAACAAAGAGCAGCTAAAAGAAAAAGATGGCAACGAATACAACTACGACAGAAAATTCGAGGGGCAAAACGATAACTTCGAGGTGCCATTGAGCCCCCAAAGTGCCTCCATCGAGGGGGTAGTGTGCGTTCCCTGAGTCCATTGCCAGTAAAGGACTACAGCCTGAAAATGGACAAAACGGAGGAAAAACGCATAATACCCCCTATATCAAAAGAGAGATACGTCATATCATAGTAATAACTTTTTCCTTTAGCCGCTAAAAAGAAATGAGAAAGAAAGCAAATCCCAAAGTTCCCCGTCTCGTAGAAAAGCCTATACCAGGCACTATGGCTGCCTATGCTGATGAGTATTACCTGTGGCTGGAAGAACGGAACTACTCGAAAAACACTATCAGCAACCGGCAGAACTATGTCTATTACTTCATGAAATGGGCGGATGAGCGGGGCCTTGTCGAACCGGAAGAAGTAACCCGGCCGGTTATCGAGCAGTATCAACGGTATCTCTACCATTATAAGAAAAAGCGCAGTGAAGGAACGCTCGCAGTCAACAGTCAGTACGCCCGTCTTATTGCGGTCTGTGGATACTTCAAGTGGCTTGCACGGCAGAACTATATCCTGTACAATCCCACGGCTGATATTATCATGCCCAGGGTCGGCAAGAGGCTTCCGGCTAATGTGCTGAGTGCCGAGGATGCTGATCAGATAATAAACCAGGCAGATGTAAACGACATTATGGGTATCCGTGATCGTGCCATACTGGAAACGCTTTACTCAACAGGTGTGCGACGGTCGGAGCTTATAGAAATAACCGTTTACGATATTGACTTCGACAGGGGGACAGTGTTCGTACATGGTAAAGGCAACAAAGACCGGGTAATACCTATCGGTGAACGAGCTCTTGTATGGATACAGAAGTATCTTGCTGAAGCTCGGGCACAGCTTGTTGTTGTACCTGATGACCATATACTTTTTTTAACCGCACGCGGAGAGCCGTTCTCACCGAATCACCTGACCGGCCATGTTCGTGAGTACGTCAAAAATGCTGATATCGGTAAGAAAGGAAGCTGCCACTTGTTCCGGCATGCTATGGCAACGCTCATGCTTGAAAACGGCGCTGATATCCGCTTTATCCAGTCCATGCTGGGCCACTCACGGCTTAACTCAACGGAAGTTTACACACAGGTAAGTATCCGCAAGCTCAAAGAAATCCACTCTGTGACCCATCCGGCAAACCTCAGAAAAAAACATACAAACGACCAGTCTGGCAAAGCTGAATAATCTCTTTCAAATAGGTGATAAAAGTAGTATCTTTCTTTTAGCTGCCTTTTTGTAGCTGTTCTTTGATAGCTGAAAACATGCGTCAGGGGTATCGGTTCTGTTGTTGACATAACGCAATGGCGACATATCTTTTTAGCCGCTGAAATGCACCGGGTTGGGACACTTTTAGGTACGACATTGCGTCAGACCCACTTATACTGGGAGAGAGTGGGAACCGGAAGTAGGATTATATTATTTTAGGAATAGGTTTTATGATCCTGGGATTGGGAGATTTATCTCTGAGGATCCAATTGGGTCTAGAGGTGGATTGAATCTCTACAAATATGCCAGAAATGCACCAACATTTTTTAAAGATCCTCTGGGTTTATATGAATGTACTTATAATATTGCTAATCACGAAATGACGTGTAATTCAAGTTGTGGAAATGCAGATTTCAATAGTAATGAATTTGTTTCAGGTAATAATGAAAATCCAAATTGTCCTAATTGTCAGAATAATCCAGCACATACAAATGTGCAAGATCATGGTCCAATCCCTGTTGGGGGATACACAATAGAAGAACCATTATTAGGTTCAACTAGGAGGAATCTAACGCGAGATCCGGCAAATAATATGTATGGTAGATTCGGTTTTCAAATACACGGATGTACTAATCCCGCTACCTGTTCTGCTGGAAGTATAGCTGCAACCACAA
>JAUXBV010000432.1 GCA_030619215.1 Fibrobacterota bacterium
GCTCCCATGGTATGGCCTATCATCGATTTGAGAGAGGACATTGGAATATCATAGGCGCGTTGTCCAAACACTTTCTTCGCAATGAGCGTTTCGCTTTTGTCATTCTCTCCTGTGCCTGTCCCATGGGCGCATATATAATCAATTTCATCAGGCGATATTTCAGCATGTTTCAATGCATTCCGCAGTGCCCTGATACCTCCGCTCCCTTCCGGATCGGGGATGGTCATTTTAAAAGCATCACAACCCAGCCCGTATCCGAGGATTTCAGCATAGATCGGTGCATTGCGCTGCTGCGCATGTTCGAGTTTTTCCAGTATCAGTATGCCGCCTCCTTCTGAAACTGCCATGCCATCGCGGTTTAAATCAAAAGGTCTGCAAACATCAGAGGCGGTTGCCAGCAGCCGGTTGAAGCCGGTAAATGCTATGCCGGAAAATGGGTCGCTTCCTCCTGCAAATGCCATGTCAATGATACCAAGCCGTATCATGTCGCACGCATACCCTATTGCGTAATTACCGGCGGCGCATGCCGTAGGGATTATGATAGTTGGCCCTTTTACACCAAATTCGCGGGCGATATTTGCAGGTATGACACAGCATGGATATTGCCGGGGTAAGCCTTTCGGTATCGCTTCTGCGCTTGATTCCTTGTATTTAAGGTTGATTACTTTGTCAAGTATCCGGGGCTCGCCCATAGTTGTACCGGCACTCACCCCGATACGAAATGGATTTTCTTCTTCAAGGTTCAGTTGTGCATCGTCAATAGCCATTTTGGCCGCTGCAATGGCAAACTGGCTTGAACGTCCCATTGACGCGATCTTTTCAGAGGAGAGGTAATCTTTTGCATTAAAGTCCAGGACATCCCCGCCGACCTTGGTTTTATGTTTCGAGACGTCAATGGATGTAATCGGACGGATGCCGTTTGTGCCGGAAGCAGCAGCACTCCAGAATTTTTCAATTCCGGTGCCAATAGGGGTAACGACCCCGAGACCTGTTATGACTACTCGAGTTTTTTCCATAATAAAACAATATTTTTTCACTGTAAGCTATTGGTATATCGTGCCATATAATGACAGTGATAAATTAGAAAATAATGGAGTATATATCAATGCCAATTCTGTATAATGCACAACTTGTCGGTGAATTGCATACAAAGAATATTATAGAATGCGGGATTATTTAAGAAATAGTATCAGCCGCTCATCCCGAACATTAACTCTCCCTTGGCAACCGTTTTGTCGTCCACTTTAGAGACAGCCGAAACCATAGCAGAAGAGCCGAACAGTTTCTCAACTTTAATGGTTGTTATAAGCTGGTCGCCGGGTATTACGGGATTCTTAAAGGAAACTTTATTTACTCTTCCTAAAAAGTAAACTTTACTTTTATCAACACCACCGGCTGATTTTGCAAGCAGAAAAGCGGAGGACTGCGCCATATTCTCGATAATATAGACGCCGGGGAAAATGGGCTTTCCCGGAAAGTGCCCCTGGAACTGCGCCTCATTAACCGTAATGTTTTTTAGCGTAGTAACCGATTCGTTAGCCGAGAATTCCAGAACTTTATCAATCAAAAGGAACGGGTAGCGATGAGGAACGTTTTTCATGATTTCTTCAATGTCAAACATTTGTCAAATACTCCTTTTTTATACTTGAAAATAGCTGTTATTTATAATTTTTAAAAAATATCGGAAGAAAGATCAATGCAAAAGCAGAGCTGATCACCATGGAAAGAAAAATGAATAAACCAAAGTTTCGAACAGGTGGAAAACTGGAAAATATGAGAACAAAGAAGCCCGCGCCTACCACCAGGGTATTAAACATTATGACAGCGCCCTTGTTGCCGACATTACTTACAAGAGCATCGATATTACTGCTGAAGTTTTTCCGTATAAATATGTACCCGGCAGTAAAATGGATCGAATAGTCGATACCGATACCGATACAGGTGTTGACAATAACAACGGTTACCATATTGATCGGCACATTGAGCAGTCCCATTAATGCGTAGACAGTAGCGGTTGAGAGAATCATCGGTATTGTCGTAAAGAGTCCGATTTTGAAAGAGCGGAAGAGGAGGCTGAGAACAAGAAAGACTGAGATAAATGCAAGGGTAATACTGGATACCTGGGTTTTTATCAGCAGGGAAATCATGGAGTCGATAAGCAGTGCGGGGCCTGCTACCTTGACTTCCCATTCAGGGTAATTCTTCGTAATGTGATTTTTCATTTCATCCGCCAGCTTCGTGTATTTAAATCCAGGAATGTTTTTACACGTGATACTCAGTTTGGTTGTTTTTCTGTCAGACGTGATCCAGCTGTTTACCAGGTTTTTAAAGCTTTTTCCAAAGAGCCCTTTTGCTTTTAAAAGGAGGGATATGCCGGCATTTGAGAGCGGTTTATCACTTAGTATAGTACATGTTTTGTTAAGCAGAGGCAATATGGATGAGACATTGCCGATATTTTCATTTTGTTTGATATAGTGGATTATGGAATCAACCTGTTCCCATTGATAAGGTTTGGTAATCTCCTCCTTATGGGTCAGTAATATGTAAAAGAACCGCGTTCCCTTAAAATACTTTTCAATGAGTTTGTCCGATTTCCGGATTGTACTTTTTGGAGAAAATAAAGATATGGGATTGCTTTCGAAACGGACTCGCAATGCCCCGATAATACAGACAATAACAATTGACAGAAGTAAATATTTACAAAATGGCGATTCAAAGATAATTTTTCTATAACGGTCCAGGAATCCCTCTGAAATATTTACATTACTTTCAGATAACTCTTTTACTTTTTTTGGTTTTGGCTCGTAATAGACGAAAATTGGCAACAGGATTACAGTTAGAAAGAGGGAAAGCATAACGCCGATTCCGGTAAATATACCGAAGTGTCTTGTCCATGAGATTTCCGAGAATACAAAGGAGCCGAATCCGATAAATGTAGTAACCGATGTTAGTACAATAGGGCGTATAAGCTCGGTATATGTTTCGATGAAGCTGTCTGTAAAATCCTTACCATGCTGCCACCGGTGGCGTGAATATGTTTTCAGCACATGAATTGAGTTGGCAACACCGACGGGAAACATGATTATTGGGATTACTGATGTGACAATAGAGAATGGCACACCAGAGATGCCCAGAATCCCGAAAGTCCAGATTAATGCAATAGCTATGATAATCAGTGAGGCTGCAACATAAAGGATCCTTTTAAAAATGAAATAGAGCAGGGTGGCGGCAACTAACAGGCAGAGCGGCAATAATATGCTGAAATCTTTTTTCATCTCCCGGTTGAGTATATATGAAGTTAAAGTCGCACCTGTCAGATATGCTTTTACTGAGCTATAACTATCTATTTGATTGAAAATCACGGTTACCTGATCAAGTATGAGCGGGCGGTCTATTTCCGGGTTAAGCGAGAGAACCATTCCGAACACCGATTCATCTTCTGATATAAGCGCTTTGGTAAACTCGGGATTCTCTTTTATCCGTTTCCGGGTATCATATTCGGAAACCTGTTTTTTCCTTGGTATAACATATTCACCCTTTATACCAAAGAAGCCGCCTTTTGCAGGTGTTTTAATTTTACCCAGGTGTGTGGTACCGGAAAGGGCTTTCAGGCTGTCAATCACTATGCTTTCAAAACGGTTTGACCATGCGGTAATTGAATCTATTTTTTCTGTAAGGGAGCCCTTTTCAAATTCAGCTATGAAAATGAGAATAAACGGTGTTTTAAATGTTTCCTGGAGTTTTTTAAATTCGATTTTTTCTTTAAGTGTTTCAGGGACGGATTTCATGGTTTCGTTATCAACGTAAATCTTTGTATTAAAATAGCCGAATACCGCAATAGATATCAGCGTTGCAATTATTATTAAAATCCTATATTTTATTATACTTCGAACCAGATACCCTGAGAATTTATCCATTATTAATCCTGTTATTATTGGATTAAATATTTGAGTAATAGTTATGAGTATATAAAATAATA
>JAUXBV010000299.1 GCA_030619215.1 Fibrobacterota bacterium
ATTGCAATAAGCAACAGAGATAATTTAAATAGGTTTCTCATCACCCCTCCTTGTGTTTAATAACAAGAGGAATGACATGTATTTTCCATCACTCCTCTGGTATATTTGTTCGATAATTTAAATATGCTTTTTGACCTACTTAAACCTCTTCTCCCCCACGCACTTCTGCAGCGATGAATATTTTTCATCGAATTTCTTCAGCCATGCATCAACCGGCCCTTTGAGGCCGCACAGTTGATTATCAATAACATCGATATATTTGATCCTTAGTTTTGTAATGCTTACCGGGAGATTTGAGAGACGGTTGCCTTTCAAGTACAGCTCCTGAAGAGTGGAAAGGTTGCCGATTGCATCAGGGAGCCTAACGAAATTATTACCCCAGAGCTGCAGTTTCCGTATGGATTTCAAATTTCCTATTTCCATGGGAAGTGCATCCAGGCTGTTGTTTCGAAGGTCCAGTACTCTTAGATTGACAAGCTTGCTAAGTCCGGGCGGGAGAGAAACCAAAGAGTTATTCTGTATCTCCAGGCGGGTGAGCTTCGTACAGTTGGTTATCTCTTTGGGCAGCAGGGTCAGGTCATTGTCATTAACGGTCAGAACTTCCAGTGCGGTAAGCCGCCCGATCGCAGGAGGAAGTGTACGAATCCCCTCGTTGCCTACATCAGGATTATTCAGGTTGAGGGTTACTACCCTTCCGTTTTTAAAAGTTGAGATACTGTTAGCGTTCCAACTGAGCCTGTTTGCATCAAGGACTGCCTTTACTGCACTCGCATCATCATAGGATGCCACATACTCTGTCTCTGCCTGCTGAGCGGTCCCGGTTTCATCAAGCAGGTCTTCCCCCTGTGTCTCCTCCTGTGTTTGACCGGCAGGCTCTGTGTCATCAAGCAGATCCATTTCCTCTGTGTTTTCCTGTGCATAAAGGAAAAACACACTTACACATAACAACATCGTTAATAGTTTATACATTGATACCCCTCCTTCCGAGGTGATATGACGGGTATTCTGTTATCTTTTGTAAAGTTATAATACACTATAAAAATATAAACGGGTAAAAGTATGTCAATAGTTAAATAACATTCCAACAACTTTGTTATAAAAAATATGAACCTTATTATATCAAAATATAATGCTTGTAATTTTAAATACCTTATATAAACCTAAACCGGCTGAGCCGGAACCAATTAAATCTGTTGTATTGCCTCAGCAAACAAAAATCTAGCGCAAACATGCTAGGATTTAAAAAGTGAGGTACTAAATTGGCGAGGGTGTTATTCAATTTCTTGCATAAGTTGTTGCATATCCTCAGGCAGTGGAGCGGAAATAGTACACTCTTTCTCAGTATAGGGATGGATAAAACTCATGCGAAAGCAGTGAAGCGCCTGCCGGTGAAAGACCAGTTTCCCCTTGAAATTATCGGGATCCCTGCGCCATTCGATAAATTCATCATCTTCCATACCATAAAGCTTATCACCGACAATGACATGACCGGTTGCTGCCATATGAACCCTGAGCTGGTGCGTTCGGCCGGTTTCCGGGACAAGCCTGAGAAGAGAATAGCTCTCTCCAATACGCTGAAGCGTCTCGTATCCGGTAACCGCATTCTTTGCCTTTTCGCCGTTAACTCCATACCGGTATCCCACCTTTGAGTTACTCACTCTGCCAATCGGCATATCAATAGTACCTGAATCCGGTTTGGGAGACCCCTTTACAATTGCACGATACTCTTTAACCACCTTTCTGCTTGCTAAAACCCTGTTCATAGCAACAAGAGCTTCCCTGTTCTTAGCTACTATGACAACTCCTGATGTCTCCCTGTCCAGGCGGTTGACAATCCCGGCCTTTTCAAAGGGCGGATTATGCACGTACCGTATATGATAAATAAGGTTTGATTTGAAAGATTTACCGCGATGATGGACTAAAAGGTTCCCCGGCTTATTAATACCGAGAAGCCACTCATCCTCATGCACTATTGAATAGCTGAGATCCGCGGGTGGCTCAGTGAATTCCGGCATGTCATACGCGATAACATCATCAGCCTCTATTATAGTGTCAACACCGGAAGGTATATCGTTGCAATAAACCCTTCCTTCGGTAATTCGTTTCAGCCATTCTTCTTTTGAAAGGTAGGTAAAACGACCGGTGAGGTAGTCCGGAATAGAAAAACCGTTATATGCCTGCGGCACACTGGAAGAGATAATCATATTTCGTTTATATACAGAGGCTTGAATCCGCTATACTGCTCATTATAATAATTGATGATAATAATTTCAGTTCTTTTATCGGTGTCAATATTAATCAGGACCCTGTCAATATATTTTCTGGCGATATAAAAACCCCGTCCATGTGAATCCATGACGCCCAGCGGAAGGCCCCGATCATCCTTGCTTATCTGGCGATGAAGCCAATATAACACATCTTCTTTCTTAAGCCTTCCACCTTTATCCAAAATAGAGATCGCAAATTTCCTATCATCCCATAACGCTTTTATATGAATCGCCTCGTCCTCGCTAAGCTCAAAATCATGACACCACGTTTCTTTCTTTTCGGGAGGCTCCTCCCTTATTCCATAAAAAATGGCATTGGTAAGCAGCTCTACAATAACAAGCTCCAGTCTCTTTTGCTCCTTAATTTCCTGAGGTAGGAACGTTATGATCTTATTAGCATACTTCTGAATCTCATCTCCCCGGACTGCTGTCAGGGTGCCGGCCTTATAATCATCACGCATATACCTTTCAGCTCCAAATATGTCATTGGTGAGAAGGTTTTTTAGAATCGTAGAAAGCTCTTCGAAATTAAACGGGGTTGTTTTGACAAAGATATTGCCGACATCATACTTCATCGCCAGTTCAAGGTAATCCTCAACATTATACGCGGTAATAAGTACCCTCTTTATTTCAGGATAGAGCTCGCGTACCTTATTTAACAATTCAAACCCCTTCATGCGGGGCATATTAATATCCGATAGGATAAGGTCCACTTTTTTATCCGGCAGGACATTTTCCAGTGCGTCAATACCGTCTACAGCAGTATAAATGGTATACCCCTCGTCATCACCCAGATAATCCGCGAGCATTTCACGAATGTCAGGCTCATCATCAACTACAAGTAATGAAATATCTTTCGTATCCATCTCTTTTTACCCAATCATTCCTTTATTTCTTTATGAACCATAAATGCTTCCATGGAATTATAAACAGGGTAAATGACGTTGAACCCTGTAAGCTCAAATATCTCTCCTCTTTCATCCGCCGGAGAAATGACAACCAGCTCCCAGTCGCTGTTCTTTAGCTGCTCTGTCCGCGAATTTATGACATTAATACAAGTAGAAGAGATCATGGAAGCCTGCGAAAAATCAAATACCAAATACTTCTTGCTGTCAACTTTCTCCCCGATAACTTTATCAATAGTATCCTGCAACTTTTTATATGACGAGGTTAATGCCGAACCCTCTATAATACATCTCGTATATGCATTGTGCTTCTCAAAGGTAATTGAAATTTCATCATTCATAATATTTTCCCTGCCCAATTGGAATTGGTACAAATTGAGTGGAGGAGTGCTCCTAATTACACCCGGTTCTCTTCTCCAATTTTCAATTATATCATTCTCGTTTATATTTATAAAGGAATAAAAATAGTTCCAACTATAAAATTAATTTCCAGCACTACCCTTTTCTCTTTTCTTCTCTATTTCCTTTTTTTCCAATTGCTTTCGGAAAGCAATCCGATAACTGTCTATACGTAACAATTCCCCCATAAGGGCCCCGTTAACAAGTGGTATCTTCTGCGACGGTTTCAGCCCGATATATTTGCGTAACGAGGTATCGCCAATATAGAGGTATGCTGACGTACCGCAACATTTTTTCTTCAGAAAATCTCCCAGCTCCTTATAAAGCACTTTCACCTCTTCCTTATCCCCCTGCCTGATTCCATAGGGAGGATTACTTACTATTATTCCCTGCTCGTATGATGAAACTTTCTGAAAAGGCATACAGGATAATTCAACAGCTTCATGAGAAGGAAGACTGCGCATGTTTTCCGTAGTTGCCGCAATAGCCCTTCGCGATTTGTCACTGCCACGGAGCAGGCCCCGTGGCATTGTACGAATATTTTTAATACATTCTTCCCGTACTCTTTTCCATACATTCAGATCAAAATCAGGGAGAAGGTAAAAACCGAAGTCTTTCCGCAGGTACTGTGCCGGAATTCTGCAATAATGCATAAGTGCTTCGCACAGGATCGTTCCGGAACCGCACATACAGTCCCAGAGAGGAGTCTCACCGTTCCAGCCACTCAACCGCACCAGGGAAGCTGCAAGGGTTTCCTGCATTGGAGCATCAACGCCTGACTGCCTGTATCCCCGCTTGTGAAGCGACTCCCCTGACGTGTCAAGACTGATAACAGCTTTATTATTTTCTATATGCAGGTTAATGCGTATATCGGGATTTTTTCTGTCAACATTGGGGCGTTCACCATAACTTGCGGTAAAATAATCGGCAATGCCATCCTTTAAACACTGGGATGCGTATAGAGAGTGGGTGATACTGCTGTTTGAAACCGTTGCAGCGATTGCAAATGTTTTACGAAGCGAAAGGATTTTATCCCATTTTATGTTTGCCGCTGTTTTTGTCAGGTAGCGCGCACTGTGGCAGGAAAAAGTCAGCAGCGGAGCAAGCACACGAGTTGCCAAACGCGACATGTAATTGATTCGATAAAGCGCAGCTTTGCCTGCGGTAAAATAAACACCTCTATATGCCACCCTGGTTTTTTTCGCACCAAGCTCACTCAACTCCCGCTCGCACAACTGCTCCATTTTTCCCGTAACCTGCGCAAAAAAACGGTTGCTTTTCTGGTATTCAAACATTGATTTTTTCCAGGTATCTGATTCTATTTGTAACTGTCTTTTCGATGTAAGACTCTACCTATCTCAATTGAATTTTTCGCTACATCAAATAGAATTCTATAATCACTTACTCTAAGACGGAATGCAGGTTCAAAGTTTGTTAATTTTACTACATTTGAGATATCTGGAAATTTTTTCAATTCTAAAATTCCCGAATGAATTTTTTCTTTATTTTTAATACCTGAGCTACGATGCCTGCTGCCATGGAATTGTACAAATTATGGCGACCTTGCAAGGATAGTTCCTGAGAAAAAATTGTCATAGAATCATCGTTATAATTAATAATCATCTCATCGGTGGTTGAATAAGCACCACGTTTGAGTATATCTTTTTGTGAAAATGGTAATAATTCGGATTTTAATAAGCGCTGCCCTAAAGCCTCACGAATAACTGGATC